>JAZRWL010000267.1:0-6212 GCA_045599685.1 Lachnospiraceae bacterium | reverse complement strand
GTAAGGCGGACTATGTCTGCAGGATCACTATTCAGACTGTACTGCCGACGAAAGCAGCGCTCGACGCGGTATTCGGAGGCGGAACGGAGTTCACCGTACCCGCCGGAACGAGCTGGAAATTGAGATAACGGAGTCGGCATGACTGAGGGGATCAGGGAAGGAGCATATCGCGCAATGAAGTCGTTTTCGGCAGTGATCAGGGTATTATCGTGGGTCGCTTACGCGATGATCCTTGTGACGCTGCTTATTTCCCTGCCTATAGTATGGGGGAATCGCCCGATAGTCATACTTTCGGGCAGCATGGAGTCGGCTTATCCCGTAGGAAGCATCACCTATTACAGGCCTGTGGAGTTCTGGGAGTATTCGATGGGTGATGCGGTGACCTTTGAGACAGACGGGGAGGATATGCTCGCCACTCACAGGATCATCACGATAAATCACGCAGACCGGAGCTTTGTCACAAAAGGTGACGCCAATGACAATGTAGATCCGGAGCCTTTGAGTTTTGCGAATGTCAAGGGACTGACGTGGAGCTTCGCGATACCGTTTGCGGGGTATTTCATCTCCTTTGTTCAGAAATGGTATGTCATTGCCGTTCTCGGGCTGATATTGATCTGTGATCTCATTCTGATCGACAGAGGTGATGGGCAGGAGAAGAAAGCGGAAAAGCCGGTTTTGGGCAGGTCTCCCGATGACGGTGAAGAAACCGAAAAAACAATAAAACCGCGGAACGCCGTTAAGGCGGAGAAGAGAATAAGACCGCAGAAAGCCGAAAATACTGAAAAGAGCAATAAATCACCGAAAAAAGGGAAAAGCACCTCACGCGGCATAACGGCAGAGGATTTTTTCAGGGATTTTTAAGAGAAGATGACAGGCTTCATAAAAGAGCACGAAAACAGGGTGGATGTAGAATGACAAGGAAAAAACTGATCGGACTTCTTTCATGTATGATCCTGACGGTGGGAGTCGTCGGAGCGCTTTTTACCGTCGGGCTGGCAAAGCCCGAATGTACCTGCAGGATAAAGGTCCACGGCAGCAATTGTCCGCTTTCCGGATGCACCTGCAGCTGGAAGAGCAACCATTACGACGAGGGCCGGAAGGCCGATGATCACGATAAGGGATGTCTGCTGTACGGAGCGTCCGCGGATGCACTGCAGTGTGTGTGTGAGGTAGACGTTCACGCAGAAGGATGTCCGAGATATGAGAAGACTCAGAAGAAGCTCACTCTGACGAAGACTCCTGCGGCAGATTCGGTGACGACAGAGGCCGCGGAGACGGAAGCCGCTGCTGCGGAGACGACGACAGAGCCCGCGACGACAGAGCCCGCGACGACAGAAGTCGTGACAACGGATGCAACGAAGAAAAAAATGACCGGCACTGAGGATACTGAGGCTGCGGAGAAGAATACCGAAAACGAGACCGAGCCTGAGACGCGGGCCCTCTCCGAAGAGACTACGTCAGCCGGACAGACCGTGACAGAGCGCCCGGAGGAGTCACTGCAGGAGCCTGATATGGAAACGGTCACTTCGAAGGCGGCAGAGACAGAACAGACGGCCGAAAAAGGAACTGAGGCGAAGACAGAAACAGAAGCGGCGGGGACGGAAGAAGGCGGCGAGGCTCTTACAGAGGAGGCTGCAGAGCCCGAAAGCAGTAAGGAAGAGACGAAATCTTCCGTGAGCGAAAAGCCGGACGCAACCGAAAAGAAGAGTAAAACGAAAAAAAGCGATGAGACGGCCCCGGTATCCGAAGAGAGCAGCGAGACCGCAGACGGGAACACGGCAGAAGAAGATATCATCGAGCTCGAGCCCGAAGAGGGCCTGAAGGACAATGGTGAGAAAAAGACCGAATGGAAGTACCCGACCGGCTGGGAGGGTTACGGCACCGGCAGGATGAGCGGAAATGTCCTTGTGGCGCTTGAAGCGTACCGGATGCCTCTGCAACTGAAGGAGCAGACGAAGAAAATAGCGGAACTGCTGCCCGCAGAGAGAGAGGCTGAGCTTTGCGACAGCGAGGATAATTTCTATGATATCCTTGCCGTGTACGCATTTTTATCAGGCCAGACCGAAGATTATCCTCTCGGATTGGTGATAGAAGAGGCGGATTTTGAATCGGTATATTGGAGAATGACTCAGGTGACCGGCGTTACGAATGCTGACGGCTCGCTTGTTTACGTTCACAGGCTCAGGGCCGATGAAGCCGCTGAGATCTACGGTTTTTCAAAAGAGGACATGGAGGAGATAAATACTCTCCTTGACAGGTCTTCAAAGGCGGAAAAAGCGATAAAGGAGAGTATTTTTGCTTCACTGAGTAAAAGTGAGCTGCAGGATGTGCTGGATCTCATTCCGGAGGGCTTGTCACCGGAAAGGAAGGCGATCCTGACGACAGCGGTCGCGCTGAACAGGAAGCTCCCGTATTTCTGGGGCGGAAAATCCCTTGCCTACGGCTGGGATGACCGTTGGGGCGAGACCCGTACCGTGAGCTGCGAGGGCAGCAAGACCTACGGTACCTACCGTCCGCTGGGACTGGATTGTTCGGGCTTTGTCAGCTGGGCCTTCATCAATTATTACGGAGCCGACTTCGGTACCTGGAGCAGCTACGAGTGGGGCACCGGCAGACTGACCTATCCGGTATCGTGGAAGGATGCGCAGCCCGGAGATATCGCGCTGACAGAAGGACATGTCGGAATAGTGCTGACAGTCGATGAAAACGGCCCGACGAGCTACATTCACTGCGGCGGCGCCGGAGTAAGAGTGACCACGAGGGTCGATCGCTTCAAAAGGATCGCAAGACCGTATATTTTCGGAGAAGAGCATTAAAACGGCTGATCGAGAAGGAAGACTGCTTCAGATCATTTTGAGTACAGAAAACGAGCCGATCAAGGACCGCTGAAAGCCTAATAAAAGGGCGGACAGCGGTCTTTTCTGCCGCTATTTGTCTTTTTCCGCATCCGGCAGGCCCGCTGTGCCGCTTACGGGCAGCGAAAAGGCGATGCCGCTGCTTTCCGAGCCGAGCCCCGCTTCCTTATAAACGGCGCGCAGGACATCGTCCTTTATTGCGGCGGGGACGATGATCATTACGATCTCCTTGTCAGGCTGTATGGAGAGATGGAAAAATTCCTCGGCCTCAGGGTCAGCCGTTCCGCGGCCTCTTATGATCGTGCCGCCGCGCGCTCCGGAGTCCTTTGCCGCATCCATTACGACCTGCGAAAAACCTGAATTTATTATGCAAAATACCATTTCGTATGAGCTGCCGTCCATAGCTTTCTCCCGTCAATTTTTCTTTATCATGCTTTCGTCATCGCTTAAGAAGCCGTATATCAGTCTGCCGATGACACTGGTGAGCGGCACCGCCGCCGCGACGCCCTTTCCGCCCTTTACCTTTGCGAAGCTGTCATCCAGCGCCGCAAGGAGCTCATTCAGGCGATCCTCACGTATTATGCTGAAGATGACCTGTTTTTCCGAGGGAAGAATGCCGAAATAATCGAGTATTTCTGTATCGGCCGTGCCCTGTCCGTTGGTCAGAAGCTGAAGATTCGAGCCGTGCTTGCGGATCAGACTCTGATAATACGCGGATTTTTTCATATCCACTATCGTGATGAGCAGGCTCAGCTTCAGCGGAGAGATATTTTTCTTTGCTTCATCGGTATTTGTCATTTGTTCCTCATTCAAAATATATTATCTGCGCGTCGTCAGCCTCGACGATACGCTTTCTTGCCATACGGTAGCGTCTGGAGGCCGCCACAACCGACTTGAAGCCGAGCAGCTGGATCGTGATGAGAGGCGTCATCGCCACCATCGCCACGACGCCGAAGGCGTAGTTCAGGACCTCCGCTTCACCGCGCAGAGCGACGCAGGCTCCGATGGTGAGCGGCAGAATGAAGCCTGAGGTGAGCGGCCCACTGGCGACGCCGCCGGAGTCAAAGGCCATTGCAGTATAGAGGTGGGGCACGAAAAACGACAGCCCCATCGACAGCAGATAGCCGGGTATGAGGTAGAGCAGCAGCGAAAAGCCGAATATTATCCTGATCGCGGAAAGCGCTATCGAGATTCCCACTCCGATCGCGAGCGCTGCCGACATCTGTGAGGGCGAGACCTCACCGTTCGTGATATTGCTGACCTGATGCTTCAGCACGTGGACCGCGGGCTCTGCCAGAACAACTACGGTCCCTATGATGAAGGCAATGATTATGAGTGCCGTGGTGTCGACGCCGGCGAGCTCCGTCCCCAGCCTGTATCCGATCGGCATGAAGCCGATATTTACGGCACAGAGGAAGAGTACGAGACCGATGAAGGTATAGAGTATGCCGACTGCGATCTGAATGAGTCTGCGGCGGGGAAGGCGCAGCAGAGTGACCTGCAGAATGAGGAAGGATGCCATTATCAGCAGAAGCGAGCGCCCCACCTCGGACATCGTGGTAAATAGCAGCTCCGGCAGTACATCGCCCAGACTTTCGCTGAGTGAGTAATCAGGCAGCGTGAAGGCAAGAGAGCCTTCCGCGGTCGCGGACAGTGCGAGGACCGCGATGACGGGACCGATAGAGCACAGCGCGATCAGGCCGAAGCTGTTTTCTCCGGCGTGTTTGCCGCCGGCGGTCAGGGCTATACCCACGCCGAAAGCCATTATGAAGGGAACAGTGATAGGCCCAGTGGTGACTCCGCCCGAATCAAAGGACAGTGGGAGAAAGCTGCCCTTGCCGCCGTCGAAGAGGAAGGCGGCGAAGGAAAAGAGCATCATATAAAAGAACATCAGAAGCGGCGACAGATCTCTGCCGAAAAGGATTTTCAGCACGGAGATCACGAGACACAGGCCGACTCCGACGCCTACGGCTATGATGAGCGCAGTGCTGTCCATGACTCCCTTTACCTGGGACGCAAGCACCGAAAGATCCGGCTCGGCGACCGTGATGAGAAGGCCCATTACGAAGGCAAAGGCGATAAGCAGTCCGACGCGGCGCGATTTCGTGAGGCTTTCTCCGATATGCTGCCCCATAGGCGTCATTGCTATATCGGCGCCGAGATTGAACAGCGCAATGCCGATTACGAGAATGATGCCTGATACGGAGAAGACCACGAGCTCACGGACCGTGAGATCGACGAGGGGAGTGAGAGACAGGATCAGTACGATCAGAGTGACGGGAAGCACCGAAACCAGCGCGTCTTTGAGTTTCGTGCGAAGGGCTTTCAGAAAATCGTGTCGTATCTTTGTATGCATGAACCCGTCCTTCAATGTCGTTCAGCAACGATTATATAGGAAAAATGCCCATTTTGCAAGCAACGGCTATCTGCAGTACCTGCGCCCGAGGTAAACGAAGGGTGTGTCGCAGAGACTTACGATGATCTCCAGAAGACAGCAGGAAAGAGACAGAACGAGGCATTCCGAGGCAGCATATTCTCCGAGAAAAGCGCCGAATATGAAAAGGAAGTTTTCGGCACAGTTGCAGAGGATGGTGGAAACATTGTTCCTGAGCCAGAGGCTGCGGGGAAAACGCTTTTTCAGATAGGCGAATAGATAGATATCGGCGAGATTCGAGAGAAAAAACATCAATGTGCTCGATATCGTCACGCGGAGCGCCGACGGAAATAGCGCGGTCATGAGAGCGTGGGCGCTGTCGCCTTCGGCCGGTGAAAAGAGACGCCCCAGATACAGAGTGAGAGCAAAGGCGGTCTCCGCTATCAGCGCGATAAAGACCGCTCTGCGGCCCGCGTCAGTGCCGTATTTTTCGGTCAGGATGTCGGTGCAGAGGAACACGGAGCCGAAGAGGATGCAGCCCATATTGGCCCTGATGTCGAAGACGCAGATCATTTTCGGCACGAGGAAATTCGCGAGCACAGCTGCTACCGCCGCCCAGGCGATCAGCCCTTCCCTGCCGAAAAGGCGGGCGCAGAGGACTACCGTGGAAAATATCAGGATGACTGAAAGGAAAAACAGAAATTCGTTCAAAAGAAGCCTCCTCATTTTTGATGCACAGTAATCCGATGCTCTCTGCCTGAGAGGCGGAACGCGGACCGCAAAATACACGCACGGGGCGCGGGGTGATCTGTGCAACGGGATCGGGCGGACGCAGTGGCCCGTCTGCCCGGTCTTTGCAGGTTTCGGAAAAAACTGCATTGTACGCTGATATCTGTATATTATATCTTTTTTCTCCGTGAAAGCAATGATGCCCCGCATGAAATGAGGTTTCGTACTGTAGGATTACAATACATGTGTTACAT
>JAZRWL010000266.1:0-5909 GCA_045599685.1 Lachnospiraceae bacterium | reverse complement strand
CCGAGCCCTCGTTGTGCGCTATCATATCGACGCCGACGCGCTCGGCCCACATTCCCAGCTGCTCTATCGCTCCGGCTCTGAAGGTATCGGCTGCCGCCAGAATGACCTTCTTTCCCTGATCCTTATAAAGATGTGCCAGCTTCGCTATCGATGTGGTCTTTCCGACACCGTTCACTCCTACTATAAGCAGCACGCACTTTGTATTCTCGAAATCATAGGCGCCGTTCCCGGGGCACATGCGCTCCTTTATCAGCTCCGCTATTACCTGCCTGCATTCATCTGGCTTTTTCAGCTTCCTTTCCTTTACGGCTGTTTTAAGCTCCTCAAGGATCTCCTCCGTGGTGTTCACACCGACATCGGAGGTGATGAGCGTTTCCTCGAGCTCATCATAAAAGTCGTCATCGATCTCCGAAAGACTGAATACCGATTTCAGCTTTGAAAGAAAACCCGCCATAATACACCTCCCGTCATTTATACTGGGGATCGTTCAGATCCACGGACACCAGCGTGCTGACGCCCTTTTCCTGCATCGTTATACCGTACAGCCGCTCAGCGACCTGCATGGTCCCGCGCCTGTGCGTGATCGCTATCATCTGGGTATTGTTCTGCACCTTTTTGATATAAGCGGCGAACCGGTCCACATTGTTTTCGTCAAGAGCAGCCTCGATCTCGTCCACGAGACAGAAGGGCGAAGGCTTCAGATTCTGTATCGCGAATATCAGCGCTATCGCCGTCAGCGCCTTTTCACCGCCCGAGAGCTGGAGCATGTTCTGCAGCTTTTTGCCCGGCGGCTGAGCGATCACGGACACTCCGCAGTCCAGAAGATCCTGGCCTTCCTCCTTCAATATCTGGAGATCGGCCGTTCCTCCGCCGAAAAGCTCGCGGAAAACGCTGTTGAACTCGACCCTGATCTTTTTGAAGCTCTGATCGAACTGCCTGCGCATGCCTGCGTCGAGCTCATCTATTATCTCCAGCAGACTGTCCCTGGCCTTCAGCAGGTCGGCATACTGCCCGCTCATGAATTCGTATCGCTCGGAGGTCTGACGCTCATCCTCTATGGCATTTACATTGACCGGGCCGAGGGCCTTGATCTCTTCGCGGGTACGCTTTATCCCGCGTCTCAGCTCGGCGAGGCTCTGCTTCGAGTCCGTCTTCAGCTGCTCCGCCTCCGCCGGAGTGAGTCCGTACTCATCCCAGATATTCTGCACGAGAGCATCATATGCCTCCTGCAGTCTTTCGCGCTGAGAATTCAGGCGGTAGAGCTCTTTTTCAAGCGATGTGACGCGCTCGCTCGAGCTGTCGCGTTCGTTCAGCGCCTCCTTCTGACGTTTTTCATAGTTTTCACGCCTTGTCTTCGCCGCCTTAAGCTTCTGGCCGAGCTGCTTCAGTTCATCCTCGACATCCGCGAGTTCTGCGCGTGAGGTCTCGATATTTTCGAGCTTTTCCGATATCCTGATGCCGTCGGGGTCGCCGTTCCTGACGAGTTCATCCTTTTCCAGGCGCAGCTTTTCGGCCTCCTGTGAAAGGCGCCTGATATCCTGCATGAGAAAATCGCTCCTTGCGATGAGCGAGGAATAATTCTGCTTCAAGACCGAAAGCGCGGCCGCAGCCTCGTCCTTTCCTGCCTTCAGCTCATCCAGCTCACGCTGGATACTTTCATTCTCCGCCTTCCGTTCCTCGTCCTTTGCGCGTGCCTGCTCCGCCTGGACGGACGCTGCTCTCATCCTGTTTTCCAGCTCCCCGGCTCGCGCCGAAAGCTCTTCACGCTGCAGATCACAGGCCTCGGCTGCTGCCTGCGCCTTTTTGTACTCCGCCTCCGTCTGCTCGCAGGACGCCGAAAGCTCGGTGAGACTGATCTTCAATGAATAAACAGCGCTGCTGCACCTGTCTATCCTCTGCTTCTGCTCCGTGACCTCGCCGTCGGCTGCGGAAAGCAGCTTTTTCAGCTCATCCCCCTCTGCCTCGAGTCTGCCGGTCTCCGACTTCAGCTCATCGATCTGACGGCCTCTTGAGAGAAGATTTGCATTATTTCTGAAAGCTCCGCCCGTGATAGAGCCGCCGGGGCTCAGGTATTCGCCCTCCAGCGTCACTATATGCAGACCATGGCCGTACTTACCCGCTATCCGCAGAGCATTGTCCATCGTATCGGATACGAGGATGCGTCCCAAAAGATGCTCCACGATCCCTCTGTAGCGCGGTTCGCAGCTCACGAGCTCCGACGCGATGCCTATTGCGCCCTTCTCATCGAGTGCCGCTTCCTTGCGGAAACCTTCCCTGCCCTCGACTGCGTCCATGGGAAGGAAGGTCACTCTGCCGGCGCGGTTCTTTTTCAGATATTCTATGAGCTCCTTCGCCGTGCTCTCGTCCGAGACGACGACATTCTGGATCTTTCCTCCGAGAGCAGTCTCGATGGCAAGCTCATACTCCCTGTCCACCTTTATGATATCGGCGACCACGCCGTGAATACCCTTCACCGCGTATTTTCTGTCCATCACGCGTCTGATGCTCTCTCCGTAGCCCTCATACCGTTCGGCGATGCCGTTCAGAGTTTCAAGTCTGGAATGCGCCGCCTGATACCTGCTGAAGGTCTCAGAGAGCTTCTTCTGCGCGTCATCTCTCTTCTCTTCCAGTGATAAGAGCCCGTTTCTCGCCTTTGAGAGTTCTTCCTCGGCCCCGTTTATTTCATCATTCAGAGAAGCAAGCTCGGCTTTTTTCTCCGCCGCTTCCTTTTCCTTTTCAGCAGCCAACTGAAGGTTTTTTTCGACCTCCCTGGCAAGCTCGGCCAGTCTCTCACCGGTCTGCTCCACTATGCTTCTGATCCGCTGCTCATCCGCGGCGAGGCGTTCCCTTTCGGTAGCGTTCGAATAAAGCTCGCCGTGAGCCTTTTCGAGCTGGTATTCAAGTATCCTTATGCGGTCCTCGGTCTCAGAGACAGCGCTCTCGGCTTCACTTATTCTGTCGTCGGACTCATCAGCCGATATATCGAGCTTTCCCTTTTCCGTAACGAGCCGCTGTCTTTCGGCGAGTCTGCCTTTTATTTCCCCGTCGAGCGTGATTATCCTCTGCTTCGTCTCGTCGGCACCGCGCTTCAGCGCATTCACCTGCTCCGTCAGGAGCTCTATCTGACCTTCGAGCTGCTGTTTCCTGACAGAAACGGTATTCAGTTCCTCCTGATTCTCATTGATCACGGAATCGAGACGGCTGCGCTCCTCCGAGATCTCGTCATAATCGCTTCGCTGCTTCTCAAAAAGCTCACGCGACTGTATGATATCCGCCTGAAGTATCTCTATTTTCTCGTCCGAAGCGGCGAGCTTCCCCGTCACATCCTCCGACTCGCGGAAAAAAGCTCCTACCTCGCCCGCCTTCAGCTCATCACGGAGCGCGAGATACTTTTTCGCTGTCTCAGCCTGAGCCCTGAGCGGCGCCAACTGGCGTTCGAGCTCGGATATGATATCCTTTACACGTACGATGCTGTTCTGCTCGTCCTCGAGCTTCTTTATAGAAGCGTCCTTGCGCTTACGCTGCTTTACGATCCCGGCAGCCTCATCGAAAAGCTCCCTGCGCTCCTCGGGCTTCGCATTCAGGATACGCTCGACCTGACCCTGCCCGATGATCGAATAGCCTTCGCGTCCCACGCCGGTATCGTAGAAAAGCTCGACTATATCCTTCAGCCTGCACGGGGCTCCGTTCAGCCTGTACTCACTCTCACCCGATCTGAAAGTCTTTCGCGTCACGCTGAGCTCTTCAAAATCCTTTGACAGAAGTCTGTCGGAATTGTCGAGGACAAGCGTGACCGCGGCGAAACCCTGAGGCTTTTTCACCTCAGTCCCGGCGAAGATAACATCCTGCATATTGGATCCGCGAAGACTTTTCGGGCTCATTTCACCGAGCACCCAGCGTACGGCGTCGGCGACATTGCTCTTTCCGCTGCCGTTCGGTCCGACTATGCCCGTGATCCCGGGCTTGAAATCCAGCACCGTCTTATTCGCGAATGACTTGAATCCCTGTATCTCTATTCTCTTTAAGTACATACTGTTATTCTTTCAGCGGTCCCAACAGGGCCTGATATGCCGCTTGCTGCTCCGAGGCCTTTTTTGATCTCCCGCTGCCGGTGCCGCAGACCTTACCGCCCACCGTAACCTGAGAGACGAAAAGTTTTTCATGAGCCGGGCCGCTCTCCTCTATCACTGTATATTCAATTTCGCCGAGGCCCTTTTCCTGCACCTTTTCCTGAAGTATGGTCTTACTATCGAAAAAGAGCTTTTTGCCTTCGATATCGTCGGTGATGAAGCGTCCGACGAACTCTTTTGCATTAGTAAAACCGCCATCCAGATAGATCGCTCCCACGAGCGCTTCAAAGGCATTCTCCAGTATCGACGAACGCCTTCTCCCGCCGCCGGCATCCTCTCCCCTGCCGAGAAGCAGAAAACGGCCTACGCCTATCTTCGCCGCCGCGTCCGCGAGAGACAACTGGCACACGAGACTTGCGCGAAGCTTCGTAAGCTCGCCCTCCGTATATCCGCGGTAGCGCGAAAACAGGACCTCGCTCGTACAGAGCTCCAGCACGGCATCGCCCAGGAATTCCAGCCTCTCATTACAGGCATTGTGCGGCATCCCGTGCTCGTTCACATACGAGCTGTGGGTCAGCGCCTGTCTCAGGATAGCTTCATCGCGGAAGCGGTAGCCGAGATTTTTCATCAGCTCTTCCATCATTTCTCCTCTGCCAACCATAGATATAGGGGCACCGTAAGAATCCGGTGCCCCTATCCGCATGCTCAGGTAAGATTACGTATTTTTTCGATCGCGTCGCCTACGGTAACGATGGACTCCGCGTCCTCATCAGATACCTGGATACCGAGGATATCCTCGATCTGCATTATGATCTCAACCTTGTCCAGTGAATCCGCTCCGAGATCATCCGTAAAGGACTTTTCGGGAGTGACCTCATCGGGTGAAAGCTGGAGCGTATCAGCTATGATCTTTTTGATGTTTTCGAAATTCAATGTTAACCCTCCTTTGATTCTTCCTGTTCCTCATTATCATCAGCCAGAGTGGCCTTTATCTTCCCTACTATATCCTGATCGCGGAAGGTGATACACTGCAGCAGTGTATTCGTAACCTCATTCGCCTTTGAGCTGCCATGGGTCTTTATGACAAGACCTTTTAATCCCAGCAGCGGGGCTCCGCCATATTCGCTCGCGCTCATGCCCTTCAGCGCACTCTTCAGCGCGGGCTTTACAAGGAGCGCTCCGATCTTTGAGCGGAGGCTGCTCATGAAGCTTTCCTTTACGAGACCGAGCAGCGCATCCGCAGTACCCTCATAAAGCTTCAGCAGCACATTTCCGACGAAGGCATCGCAGACATATACATCCGCTGCGCCGTGCGGGAGATCTCTCGTTTCGACATTACCGATGAAATGGATATCCTTCAGTTCCTTCAGCTTCTGATATGTCTCCTTCGTGAGAGCGTTGCCCTTGTCCTCCTCGACGCCGATATTGATCAGTCCTACGGAGGGATCCGGCACGCCGATGATCTCTTTCATATATATATATCCCATCTTCGCGAACTGGACGAGCTGGTTCGATCTCACATCGACATTCGCTCCGCTGTCTATCAGCAGGGATATACCCTTCGTTGTGGGAATTATAGCGCCTATGGGCGCCCTGTCAATCCCTTTTAATCTGCCGACGATGGTCTGCCCTCCGACCAGGACCGCTCCGGTGCTGCCCGCGGATACGAAAGCGTGGGCAGCTCCGTCACGCACGAGCTTCAGGCCTACGACGATGGAGGAATCCTTCTTGTGCCTGATAGCGCTTACCGGAGGCTCTCCGGTCTCTATGACCTCCGACACGGGTACGATCTCTATCCGCTCACGGTCATACTGATGTCCGGCGAGAGACTGCTCTATC
>JAZRWL010000265.1:0-2019 GCA_045599685.1 Lachnospiraceae bacterium | reverse complement strand
GCCGTTGAACATCTGGCTACCGGACTCGTATCCGTTCGCCTCGCTGCGCTCATGCATAAGCTCACTCGTGGAAGCGCTTTCTCCCGGCATAAGTACCGTTCCGCTGATAAAGGCCGTTGCCACCTCGACATTGACACAGCGGCTCGTCCTTTCGTTGCCAGAGGAGTGATATTCGGTATAGAATGTGCCGAGCACATCCGTTATCTCCGAGAGCATCTCCACCGTGACCTCGGGATTAACCTTTTCCACCTGCGCAATGACCGTCAACTGTTCCTCCGCATCGGTATTGTTGAAGGTGCTGATAATCCTCGCGGCAGTCTTTTCCCTATCGGTCTTCGTTCCGTCTTTGCCCTCGGTGATCGTAAATGTGCCGTTTTCACGGCTAATAGTCGCGTTCACGGAAGCCTTGTCTCTATCATCGGCCAGTGCCGCGACATATTCGCTCACCTTTTCTTCATCTACGGTCTTCGCGAGCTCCATATGATAGGTGCCCATTTTCAGATCCTGGGAATTGAGGTACTGATTCAGCAGACCGCCGTAGCGGCCGATGCTTATCGCCTCATCTATGGCCTCGTCTATGCCCCACTTCACATCGAATTCGGCAAGGCTCGTCTCGACAGGTTCGCCCTCCCAGTAGATCGTGATACCGCGGTTTTCGAGGCCGGTATAGACCTCCGATATCAGCTCGCGGCCGCGTGCACGTGAATAACCCCCGACATATACGGAGCCGATATATATCCCCTCCGGTATCACCTCGTCGTCGTCGAAGCCTGAGAAAGTCACGCTCTCCTTCCTGAAGCTTACGAACGGCGGTTCCTCTTCCCCGCCGAGTGCCAGCACGAGGATGATAACGAACGCCATCACCGCCGCCACGGCAGCCGATATGACGATGATCTTTTTTTTCTGTGCAATATTCATCCGACCGATAATCACAGGCTCAGCCTTTCCTCGCTGCCCTGTCTTACTCTCCTGTACAGCTCTTCATGCTCCGTGAGAACCGGCAGCAGCCTGTCCGCCGCATCCGATGCCTCCTGGAGCGTCCTTGCGTCAGTATATATATCTCCTATGTGAAAGCTCATCACACCGCTCTGTCTTATACCGAAGACATCTCCCGGTCCGCGCAGTTTCAGATCCTCGGCGGCGATCTTGAAGCCGTCGTTAGAATCATTCAATATTTTCAGACGCTCCGTCTTTTCAGGCTCATCAGAGGTATCGATAAAAATACAATAGGACTGGGCAGAGCCCCTGCCTACGCGCCCTCTCAGCTGATGGAGCTGCGCCAGTCCGAAGCTCTCGGCGTTCTCTATCAGCATCACGGTCGCATTCGGCACATCGACTCCGACCTCTATGACAGTCGTGCTCACGAGCACATCGATTCCGCCTGCCGCAAACCGTTCCATTATATCATTTTTCTCAGCCGGGCGCAGCCTTCCGTGCAGATATTCCACGCGCACGGCGGGCGGTAGCTCAGCCTTCAGCTTTTCACAATAATCCGCTACATTCTCGCCGGTGTCATCGCCGTCGGATTCTATCTTCGGGCAGATCACATAGGCCTGATGTCCGGCCTTTACCTCTCCTGCGATGAAATCATACGCTTTTTTCCGAAAGCCTGTACCGACGACGCAGTTTTTTATAGGGATACGATTCTTCGGCAGCTCATCCACGACGGATATATCCAGATCGCCGTAGATAATTATCGCCATGGTACGGGGGATCGGGGTCGCGCTCATTACGAGCACGTGAGGCTCTCCGCCCTTACGCGAAAGCGTCTCCCTCTGTCGGACGCCGAAGCGGTGCTGCTCGTCGGTTATCACGAGTGCGAGATCGTCATACTCTATTTTTTCCTGTATCAGCGCATGTGTGCCTATAATAATATCCGCCTCATGCTCCGATATGCGACGGTAAGCCTTTTTCTTTTCGGCAGCCGTCACCGAGCCTGTGAGAAGCTCGATGCGGTAGGGAAGCCCGCATTTTTCGAACATTGACACGGCATTCTCGTAATGCTGCCTCGCGAGCACC
>JAZRWL010000264.1:0-2219 GCA_045599685.1 Lachnospiraceae bacterium | reverse complement strand
GCGCTGTTCACCTTCCTGCTGGGCGCGGCTGTCGTGATGACGGTGCTCTGCTACGTATTGCGGAACAAGATCCTCGAATGGATCAATACGCCGCCAGAGGCTCTGGACGCGGCATATGCCTACGTAGTCACCTGTATCTTCGGCCTGATATTCATATACGGTTACAACCTCGTCAGCGCGATACTCCGCGGTATGGGCGATTCAAAGCACCCTCTGATATTCATAGCGATAGCTACAGTCGTCAATACCGTACTTGATCTGCTCTTCGTAGCTGTATTCGGGATGGGCGCTTTCGGCGCGGCGCTTGCCACTGTCATAGGACAGGCGGTCAGCTTCATATGTGCTATGGTGATACTATACCGCAGGAGAGAAGAGCTCGGCTTCGATTTCAAACTGAAGAATTTCGGTATCAAGCAGGAGGTCTTCCCCGCGCTCATAAAGCTCGGAATCCCGCTTTCGATCCAGTCTGCAGCAGTATCGGTGTCAATGGTCTTCATCAGTGCGTGGGTCAATCTCTACGGCGTAGCCTACGCCTCAATCTTCGGTGTCGCAAGAAAGCTCGAGAGCATTTCGAATACCGTATCGCAGGCGCTTTCGACTGCCGGAGGCTCCATGAACGCGCAGTGCATCGGCGCCGAAAAATACGAGCGTGTCCCGAAGGTAATGCGTACGGTTCTCTACGGCAGCGGTGTAGTGGCAGCCATCATGATCGTAATATGCCTGACTGTCCCCGAGGCTCTTTTCGCACTGTTTTCCGATGATCCCGAGGTGCTGGCTCTGGCATGGGATTACGCGCCCGTACTCGTGGTCGGATATATCGGCTCCTGCCTGAGACCTACGATGTTCTGCCTGATAAACGGCTCCGGCAATTCAAAGCTGAATCTCGCGGTCGCGCTGCTCGACGGTATCGTGGTGCGTATCGGCCTCGCCCTGTTCCTCGGCCTCACGCTGGAATTCGGCGTACACGGCTTCTGGTACGGCAATGCCTTCGCCGGTACCGTGCCCTTCTTCATCGGCCTCGTTTACTTCCTGAGCGGAAAGTGGAAGACGAGAAAATATCTCATAAAGGAATAATGATAAAATCCACGATCAGAAAATCTACATACAGGGCCATATACAGGCTTTTGGACTGGGTCTCCCCGGTCCCTTTCGATTGCGGTAGGATCTGCGGCGCAGCTTGCTGCTCCGCGGACGGCGAGCTGGGAATATATCTGCTTCCGGGCGAGGACAAGATACACGATAAGAGATCGGACTGGCTCATCTGGAGCGAGCAGAGCACCGATGAGTATGATTTTCCCGATTCGTGGAAAGGAAAGGTCTATTTCGTAAAGTGCAAGACGCCGCCGCACTGTCCCCGTGAGCTCCGCCCGATACAGTGCAGGACTTTTCCGCTGATGCCGTATTTTGATGAAAAAGGTGAGCTGCGGCTGAAATACGAGACGGCTGCTCTGCCCTATGCCTGCCCGCTGATAGAGAGCGAAACGGCGCTTGATCCAGCGTTCGTGCAGGCGACGCTTACGGTCTGGCGGCACCTTGTCCGTGACCCTCTGATAAGGGATCTGGTGAAGATGAACGAATAGTTTTTGTGAAGATGAACGAATAGTTTTTTACTTGACACCTCGAAAATGATTATTATAATAAAAAACCGAGATAGAGGTGCGATCGACATCAGTAATCCGCGTATCTGCCGGGAAGCGGGCGGATGAAAGGGGAGATCGCCGAAGGACCGGTACAGTTCCCGTGAGCCGGTGCCTGGGCTGCCGGAGAATATCCTGCAGACTGTCGCTTATGCGGAGAGCTGTCAGGATATGGTATTTTTGCTGTGGACGGTTTTCCGTTCGCAGTTTTTTTATTGAAAGGAGAATCATATGAGCATCAGAAGAAAGATCCTGCTGTTTGTTTTGCTGGCTTCGCTGCTCGGGACAATGCTTGCCGTAAACACCTTTGCGGCAGCGGACGCGGAGGGTTCTGATGCGGCCAGCAGCACGGTCTGCACCACCTGCTGGGGCGATCCCGGTGACATGGAGGAATGTGAGGACTGCGGAGGCACCGGCATCCTGGAGAGCGACAGTAAGTTCGCATTCTCGTTCTGGTCATTGCTTCCGCCTATCGTAGCCATCGCTCTGGCACTTATTACGAAGGAGACCTACAGTTCGCTGTTCGCAGGCGTGATAGTGGGTTCGCTTCTTGCGCATAATTAAGTCGGATCGTAGCCATGT
>JAZRWL010000263.1:0-10131 GCA_045599685.1 Lachnospiraceae bacterium | reverse complement strand
TTCCTAAGACCGCTTGGCCTCCCGACTTCTCGACAGAGAGATATCCGAGGACGAGACCGTGCCCATTGGAAAAGCCTGTGACAATGTGGATGCAATCATCATTGATGATGAAGGAAAGGTCATCGACGGACACGGACAGATGGGAGAACTTTGCATCAGGGGCAGCTTCCTGTCGCTCGGATATTATGACAATCCTCAGAAGACCGCGGAGGCCTTCATCCAGAATCCTCTGAATACGCATTATCCGGAGCTTGTTTACAGGACCGGAGATCTGGTGAGTATTAACGATCGCGGCGAAATGATATACCACGGACGCAAGGATTTTCAGATCAAGCACAGAGGAAACCGTATAGAGCTCGGAGAGATCGAAAACGCGGCAGCTGCGGTGCCCGGCATCGAGCTGTGTGCCTGCATATATGACAATGATAAGGAAAAGATCGTGCTTTTCTATCAGGGAGAGGACGTGACTGACAGACTCATCAGAGATACGATGAATGAAAAGGTCCCGCCTTATATGATTCCGAATGTGATGCTTCCGATGGAGCAGATGCCGAAAAACCAGAACGGTAAGATTGACCGAAAGGAGCTTACCGCGTATTATAAAGAAAAGCGTTATATCAAAAAATAAATTTCAGGGAGAGGTACAAGGGGTTAATTATGGAAAAATTACTGGAGATTCTGCAGGAGATCAAGCCGGGCTTTGTATTCGAAGGAAGGACAGACCTCATAGACAGCGGCGATATTGATTCATTCGACGTGATCTCGATGGTTTATGAGCTGAATGAGGCTTTCGATATCGATATACCCGTAGAGGATATCGTCCCGGAGAATTTCAATTCGGTAGATGCCATGTGGGCTCTGATCAGCGCACAGCTGGAGGATTGAGTTGGACCGCGTCGCGAATCTGGAGCATTACTATGCCCTGATCAATGAGGCAAAATCAGAATACGGCAGGCTCAGCACGAACAATCTCCTCTTCCCGGATGCGATAGAAAGATACCTTGATCTGGGAAGATTTTACTATGAAAAGGTGACCGGTGGTGTGATCTTCTTCTCGGATGAGGAGGATTTTTACGAGGCGCTTTATCATATTTCCGCAAAAGAAGAGTGCAGGTTTTCAAAAAAGGAGAAGCCTGTGCTTATTCAGTGCATGTATACGAATGGGAAAAAACGCCCGGACATGCAGGCAATCGGAAGGATGCTGGAAAGCTCCGGTTTTGTCCTCGCTCAGACGCTGCGTCAAGGAGTATTTGAGGAGACCGAACGTATCGCAAAGGTGCGGCGCTCTCTCAGAGGCGTGATGAAGGTCTTTGACAGAGAGGGTTTCAGAATGATGCCTGTTTCCGCCGGGCAACTCTCCGAAATGAAAGCCTTCCGAAAGACTATAAAGGAGATACCTTTTTATCAGTTCCCTTATTTTACGGATGAAGAACTTGTCTGTGAGGCAGATGCAGGAAGACTTTTGTGTATCACGGACAAAAACGGTCGCATGATAGCCGCCAGACACCTTATTGTTAACGGGAAAAAAGCCTACGGTTGGGTAGGCGTTGAGGAACAGTACAAGGGCACCTACGGCCTTGCCTTGGTATTTTTGAATCATGCGCTTGATTATGTAGAGCGTGAAGGCATCAAAATGTGTTCGTGGGTCGATGACGTCAACATTCCGTCTCTTCAGTATCATGAGCATATCGGTACTGTCTGGACAGGGCAGGCCGCAGAAGAGTGGGTTTTGGAGAGCAGATAATGCTGACAGGTAAGAATCTTTTATTGACCGGAGCAAACAGGGGGATCGGCAGGGCGATCCTTGAGCTTTTCGCGAAAAACGGAGCGAATGTCTGGTGTCTGGTGAGGCATGTGAGTGAAAGCTTCGCCGCACAAACGAAAGAACTTTCCGAGAACTGCGGTGTCAGTATCAGACTCGTGCAGGCTGACCTCGCAGAAGAAGAGGAGGTCAAACGCGCTTTCAGAGAAATAAACAGCGAGCGCCTGCCGATAGATATCCTGATCAATAACGCCGCCGAAAATCACAAGGGCTCTTTCCTTATGACGCCAATATCAGAGATGGAACGTCTTTTCAGGGTGAATTATTTCGCGCCCGTACAGTTGATGCAGCTCGTTTCAAAAAATATGATCCGCCACAAGGGCGGTGTCATCATCAATATCGGTTCCGTCAGCGGCCTTGAGCATAATACCGGGAATCTATCCTACGGCAGTACAAAAGCCGCTCTGCTCTGGATGACTCAGACCGCGTCGAGAGAGCTTGCCGCATATAATATCCGGGTGAACGCAATAGCTCCCGGGGTGACCGATACGGAGATCAATTCCGGCAATGAAGAGACTATCGAAAAAGAAGTGATCCCCCGCATGAATATCAGGGGGAAGGGCTCACCCGAAGAGATAGCGCAGTGTGCTCTGTTTCTGGCTTCGGATGCTTCTTCCTTTGTCAGCGGTCAGATACTCAGGGCAGACGGAGGGAGGTTCTGATGTTCAGAAGGAATGCTGATGAATTAAAGGAAATAGCACACCATGTCCGTTTGGATGCCATAGAAATGGCGCACCTCGCCGGTAATCACGGGGCGCATCTCGGAGGCAGCATGTCGAGCGCCGAGATATATACGGTCTTGTACGGAGCGGTGCTCAACATCCGTCCGGATGATCCTGCCTGGGAGGGACGCGACAGGCTTGTGGCCGGAAAGGAACACAGCCGCCTGTCGGAATATCCCGCGATGGCGGAAGCCGGGCTGTTTGATAAGGGGATGCTCCCTTCATATATGGAAAACGGAGGCTTGTTGGCAGGACATCTGAGAAATACCTCGATAGGACTGGAATATTCCAGCTGCAGTCTCGGGATGGCTCTGCCTGTGGCAGTGGGAATGGCACTGGCTGCGAAAAAACGCGGACAGACTCATAAGGTATATACCGTCATGGGAGACGGCGAGCTCAATGAGGGCTCGATGTGGGAGGCCTTTATGGCGGCGGCGCATTTCAGCCTTGATAATCTGATCGCCGTCGTGGATCGAAACGGTCTTTCGTCGGACGGTCCGACTGAGGAGATCATGGCGCTCGGTGATTTAAATGCAAAGCTAAATGCCTTTGGCTGGGACTGCGTCACTGTGGACGGTCACGATATCGACGCTCTTCTCGGGGCATTCGCGCAGGCCGGGAAACAGACGCGCCCCTTTGCCGTGATCGCAAAGACAGTCAAGGGCAGCGGAGTATCCTATGCGGAGAATGATCATAACTGGCATCATAATGTCATGACGGACGAGCTGTACGAAAAGGCGATAAAGGAAGAGGAGGAACGCTGGATTGGCTGCTAAATCTTCTCTTATCAGGACAATGGCAAAGCTCGGTCAGTCGGCGGCTTTCTGGAATTACGGGATACTTGATGCGGTAAAGGATCATCCCGAGCTGTACATCGTGATACCGGATCTGTGTAATTATACCGGACTGAACAGATTTTCCAGAACTTACCCGGATCGCCTGATCAATGTCGGGATCGCGGAGCAGAATATGATCGGCATAGCGTCCGGAATGGCGCTTGAGGGGCTGCAGGTGTTCACTGCCGGATATGCGGCTTTTGCCGCGGTGCGTGATCTTGAGCAGATAAGGCAGAATCTATCAGTACAGCAGGCGAATGTAAAGGTAGTGGGCTTCAGCTCCGGATATACGTCCGAACAGCTCGGCATTTCACATTGGGCTACCGAGGATATCAGCTTTTTACGCAGTCTTCCCGGGATGACCGTCATATCACCCGCGGACGCTTTCGAAGCCGTTAAGGCGGCACAGGCACTGCTGAAAACGTATGGCCCCGCATATATCAGGCTTTGCGGAAATACGAATTGTCCTTCGGTATATAAGGATGATTATGATTTTCGTATCGGAAAAGGCATCGTGCTCAGGGAGGGCAGGGATGTCGCTGTGGTCGCAACCGGACGGATGGTATATGAGAGCCTGTGCGCAGCCGATATTTTGTCGGAAAACGGGATCGAGGCAAAGGTAATCAACATACATACAATAAAACCCCTTGACACAGAGCTTTTGGAAGAAGTCGCTGCCGGCTATGATCTTATTTTTACCGTAGAGGAACATAATATTACGGGCGGGCTCGGGAGCGCCGTCTGTGAATGCCTCGCGGGGATGAAGAGACATGGTACTGTTATCAGACTGGGAATGCAGGATCGTTATTACAGTCTCGGTGACGAGAGATTTATCTGGGAGCAGGCCGGAATCACAAGGGAACGGCTGGCCGACACCATAATAAAAACACTCGGAAAGGAAGAATAATAATGGACAACAGAGAAAAATATATCGGAGTATTTTGTGACGAATTCGAGGTCACGCCTGAGGAAGCGGTGAATATGACCTTTGAGAACAGCGAGGTCTGGGATTCGGTAACTCATATGTCTCTGACTACAGCGCTGGAGGACGAATTCGAAGTGGAATTCGAGCCGGAAGAGCTGCTCGCGATCACCTCATTCGACAAGGGGATCGAGATCCTGCAGAATAAGGGAATAGTATTCTGAATTCAAGACGGAGACAGCCGATATGTCCATTCTATCATTTAAGTTCGCGGTTTTCCTTACGGCGGCGATACTTTTATATTTCCTGACACCGGGGAAGCATCAGTGGAAGATGCTTCTTGTTATCAGCTATATATTCTATTTATTCGCCGGTCTGAAGGCCGTGATCTTCATATTGTTCACATCGGTCTCCACATATCTCGCGGGATTACGGATCGGAAAGATCAATGATGAGTTCGATGTGGCTGTAGCGAATTATTCCGGCCCGAACCCAAAGATGACGAGGGCCGAAAAGAATGAGCTGAAGAAAGAAGAGGACAGGCGAAAGAAAAAGATCATGGTCCTGACCCTGATCCTGAATTTCGGTCTCCTTATCGCGCTGAAGTATATCAATGCTCTCGGCGGGGTATTCAATTCGCTCTGTTCGCTTTTTAATATCGTTTACGAGCTGCCGCAGTTTTCCATGCTGGTTCCTCTCGGCATATCATATTATACCTTCCAGTCGATGGGATATATCATCGACCTGTACCGCAGAAAGTTCGCTCCGGAGAAAAATCTTCCGAAGTTCATGCTTTTCATCTCGTTTTTCCCGCAGCTCATACAGGGACCTATCAGCAGGTTCGACGAGCTCAGCGTCCAGCTTTACGAGCCGCACCGCTTTGATCCACAGAGGCTGAAGCACGGCCTCGAGCTTGCGGCCTGGGGCCTTTTTAAGAAGCTCGTTATCTCAGACCGTATAGCGATCATCACATCAACGGTCTTCACCTCTCCGGACCGGTATCCGGGTTTTTATCTCCTGGTAGCAACGATTCTTAGTATGCTGCAGCTTTATACCGACTTTTCGGGCGGTATCGACATGACGCGCGGCGCCGCGGAGATCTTCGGTGTTTATATGCCTGAGAATTTTACGAGACCTTTCTTCGCGACGAATCTGAGTGAATACTGGCGCCGGTGGCATATCACGCTGAACAACTGGTGGAGAGACTATATTTTCTATCCTCTCACGCTTTCAAAGCCTTTTATGAAATTCGGCAAGGTCATGAAAAAGATCGTGGGTGAGGATTTCGGTAAAAAACTGCCGATACTGCTTTCGATCATTATCATCAGGATCATAAACAGCATATGGCACGGAGCCACGGGCAGCTCTATCCTGGGCGGCCTGTATTACGGACTGATCCTTGCGTTTTCATTCTATTTCGAGGCAAAATTCAAAAAGCTAAACGAGCTTTTGAAGATCAATACAAACTGTCTGACATGGAAGATTTTTACCTGCCTGAGGACCTTTGCCCTGATCGCTGCGCCGCGTCTGGTGACGTACGCGACGAGTGTTTCGGACGGAGCTGATTATTTCAGGTGCCTTTTCAAGACCTGGAATCCCTGGGTACTCTTCGACGGTTCTCTGTATAATCTCGGTGTGACTCAACCGCAGTTCTTCGTAGTGGTATTCAGCCTGCTGCTGCTCCTTCTCGTCAGCAGCCTGCAGGAAAAGGGAATGAGCATCAGAGCCGAGCTCGATAAGCAGAATCTGGTCTTCCGCGGAATGATCTTCATCGTTTTCATATACGCGATAGTGTTATTCGGTGTTTACGGCAGCGGTTATGATGCTTCGGCATTTGCGTATGCTTTGATATAGGAGTCCGGAAATGCAGGAAAATACTGAAAAAAGATCCTCTGTAAAGGGCGTTGTAAAGGTAATAGTATTCCTCGCTGCATTAGTAGCGGTCGGGATGCTGCTGTCAGGTCTGCTTCAGCAAAAATGGGGTTATTCGGACAACGCAGCACAGCAGATAGTCGAGGGTTATTATGAAGAGCCGGATGATTCGATCGACGTGCTTTTCCTCGGGGCAAGCACGATCAGGAACGGTATATCGGCGCTGGAAATGTGGGCGGATCACGGCTTCACTGCGTACTCACGTGCCAGCAGCATCCAGTCACCGGTGGTATCATATTATCTTTTGAAGGAAACACTGAAAAATCAGGATCTGAAGGCGGTAGTTGTCGATGCCTCCACACTGAGTAACGTGGTGAATGAAACCGCTAAGGGTGAAGAGAAGCTGCATGAGGTAGTGGATTTCATGCCCTGGTCGATCGAGAAGCTCGAACTGATAAATGATATCGTAAATACCTCTGATAACGGCTCTGTTTTCGATTTCATATCACCGCTGTATCGGTATCATGACCGTTGGGAAAGCCTCAGCGAGCAGGATTTTACCTCAGACGAATGGGTAAATGATTACTGGTACAAGGGTCAGTATCCTTCTCTGACTGTAAAAAAGTATTCTTATCCGGTCGATTATATGACAGAGGAGGCGACCATCGATACAGAATATTATATCGACGAGACCGCAGAGTACTATTTCGACAGCATGATCAGGCTCTGCAAGAGCGAGGGAATAGAATTCGTTCTGATTCATACTCCCGCGGGAAGCTGGGATCTTGAAAAAAATAAGCTCCTGTCTGATTATGCGGATGAACATGGTGTAGACTATCTTGACTTTTCGACTCTGGAACTGCACACGGAGATCGGATTTGACCCCAAAACGGATTATGTCGATGACGGACGACATCCGAATATCACCGGGGCGCAGAAGATCAGCAGATATCTGGCGGAGTATCTTTCGGAAAAATGCGAGCTTGAGGACAAGCGTGAAAACGAAGACTACAGCAACTGGTGGGAATGCTATGATCAGTATGCGTCTCTGTTGAAAATAGTTGATATCAGAGAAAAATCGAATCTGGTAGAGCTTCTGAAGGTTGTCAAAGAAAATCCGGAATATCTTGCGGTAGTTACCACTCGCAATGACACATCAAAGTACTTTAATAAGGAAATCCAAAGCTGCTTTGCTGATCTGGGGCTTGAAGAGGACCTGTCACGCACTTCGTATCTGAGCTATGCGGCTGTGATATATGGAGGCGAGGTCCTGCTTGAAAAGTCCGCGGAAAACGAGGCAATTGATGAGAGCCTCGAGGTCAGCGGGCATATGGTAAGAGTAACAAGCTACGCGAATGCGGTGACAGGCAATTACTGTCAGCTGTATCTCGACGGAGATGCGCATGGTCAGAATAAACAAGGCCTGAATCTGATCGTATATGATTTTAAAACGAATCAGATCGTGTTCAGCCGCTCCTTCAATCTCGGCCGTGACGGCACGGATTATTCGACCGTAACGGCGGATGATTTTTCCTCCCTCGCGGGGACTGATCCGGTCGGCCTGCTGGAAATGGCCTGCAGTGAACAGTTTATTACCGTGATGGCGGTAAAGAAGGACGCTGCGAGATATCTTCCGGGAGATTTTGACGCGAAGCTGCAGGAGCTCGGCCTCGAGAGCCTGAAGGGAAAGGTGAATTGCCCTGCTATTGCCATCCTGGACGGCGGTGAGGTCGTTTACAGCGGGATAGGAGAGCAGTACGGGACACTGACGAAAAAGACGAAGGTAGATGGCATCAATATCAATGTCATCAGCAGTGCTGCTGAAAACAATTCTACTTTGAGAATGGATATAGGAGGCGTTAAGATCCGATATAATACAGGAAACGGTCTGTATTATATCATCTACAATAAGGAAACCGGCGAGGAGGTATACAGGCATTTCTTCCGCTGGGCTTCGTTCAATTACAATGAAGCGGAGTATGACTTCGCGAACCTCACGGACATCACCTCATATGTCGAGATCGCGCAGATGGACGGATATGATGTATTCGTGGTATATGACGGAACGCAGACCGGTGTTTCATCAGAGACCCTGACTGCGGTAAAGGAGCTCGGCTTCACTGATATCGGGCGACAGGCCGGATATATCGGTGTAATGAAGGCCGGAGCTGACCAGGATACCGAAGGCGTTTTCGTCCAGCTGAGCCGCCCGGAAAGCATAAGCTATGATCTCGTCATGGGCAAAAGGCCGATCAGGCTGTATGCCGGACCGGGCATAGGCAGCGTGATCCAGGACGGATACGATTATGGCCAGAAGGCAGGCGTGATCACGGGTGTGTATGATCCGGAGACGGATTCGCTGCTCAGCGTAAAGGGCTGGGAATAGGAGGACGGCCGTGTATCTGCAGCTTCAGGATAAAGACAGAGAGCATATTGCCGTAGTCGAGGACCGCGGAAACAGTTTTACCTATGGTGAGCTGACGGACTTTACGGCAGAATTCGGAGAGCAGCTTCCTTCCCGCACACTCATATTCATCCTTTGCCGGAATACGATGGGTACGATAGCCGCTCACGTAGCTTCGATCGAAAACGGTATCGTCCCGCTGATGATAAGCAGCAGGATGGATCCGGAGCTGAGGAACAGGCTGACGGAGACTTATCATCCGGAATACCTCTGGGCACCGGAGGAAATGGCGGAGGAGCTGGCACTTCCGGCGGGGTATAGAAGCTTCGGATATGCGCTTTTTAAGACAGGATATTCGTCGCCGGAGATGAATGATGAGCTCGCAATGCTTCTGACCACCTCGGGTACTACGGGAAGTCCGAAGCTGATACGCCATACATATGGGAATCTTGAGTCGAACGCGGCGAATGTCGCGGCTTTCTTCGGCTTCGGAGCGGATGATCGCCCCCTGATAGATCTTCAGCTGCATTATACGATGGGGCTGAATGTGGCCTGCAGCAGTCTGTACGCGGGTGCGACGCTCGTCATGACGACATATAATGTCGTGCAGCTGCAGTACTGGTCATATATAAAGGAACAGGAGATAACCTGCCTGACAGGTGTGCCCTATACCTATGAAATGCTGAAAAAGCTGAAATTCTTCCGTAGGGATTTCCCTTCGCTCAGAATACTTGCGGAGGGCGGCGGAAAGCTGTCGGATGCGCTGTTCAGAGAGTGCGCAGAGTATGCGGAGAAATACGGCAAGCTGTTTTTTGCGACCTTCGGAGCTTCGGAAACGACAGCAAGGATGGCTTTTCTGGAACCCTCAAAAGCGATGGAAAAGACCGGGAGCATAGGAAATGCGCTGCCCGGCGGCGAGCTTTTCCTCGTGGACGAGGACCGGAGGGTGATAGAAGAGACCGAGGCGAGCGGAGAATTGGCATACAGCGGCCCGAATGTGACGATGGGATATGCTCTTTGCGCCGAAGACCTGCAGGCCGGAGATGAGTGGCAGGGCGTATATTACACCGGCGATATGGCCAGAAGAGATGCCGACGGATACTATTATATCATAGGGCGCAGGTCGCGTTTTCTGAAGCTCTACGGCTACAGAGTCGGTCTGGATGAATGTGAGCGCATACTGTCAGAGCATTTTGGAGCGGATTTTGCCTGCGTGGGAAATGACGAGCGGATGCGTATATATACGACGTACACCGGAGATGAGGCGGAGGTCAGGCACTTTATCAGTGAAAAGACGAAGCTCGCGCCCGGTA
The DNA here is from genome assembly GCA_045599685.1 of Lachnospiraceae bacterium. Classification (GTDB taxonomy): domain Bacteria; phylum Bacillota; class Clostridia; order Lachnospirales; family Lachnospiraceae; genus UBA3774. The sequence continues at coordinate 240 of JAZRWL010000263.1, read as the reverse complement.
CCTTCGCGGTGGAGCATATAGACGCGCTTCCCCGGAACGAAGCCGGAAAGATCAGATACGCTGCGCTGGAAATATGAGAGAATACGAAAAAGCCCCGGATCGGGGCACCCTCCGTAAGGAAGGTGCCCCGATGTGGCTCTTGTATCAAAATTAAAATGATTTCTTTTAATGCGGTGTAGCCCTATCGGTTACGCCGTTTTGGTTTTCAAGCGCTTTTGGAATGCTTCTTCCATTTCTTCC
>JAZRWL010000262.1:0-2165 GCA_045599685.1 Lachnospiraceae bacterium | reverse complement strand
GACAAGATCGCTCTGTCCGTGTAGTTCCCCGACAAGAACCCCTGGGCCGATCCCAACGGCCGTTACGGCATCGGCAGCATCGTTACCGGTAAGGTAGCCAGAATGATCGACTTCGGTGCATTCGTAGAGCTTGAGCCCGGTGTTGACGCTCTGCTCCATGTCTCCCAGATCTCTACCGAGCGCGTTGAGAAGCCTCAGGATGTGCTTACCATCGGCCAGACCATTACCGCAAAGGTGGTGGACTTCAATCCCGAAGAGCGCCATATCAACCTCAGCATCAAGGCACTTGAAATGGATGCCCCGAAGCAGGATGAGGAAGTCAACAGCATGGCAGCCGCTCTTGAGAATGTAGTAGTGGAGCCCGCTGAAGGCGAATGATCTTCCCCGTTCCGCGGACGGTTACGTATAAGAGACCGCTTTACCGCGGCGGTATAATGTAAACATACCGGTGGGCCTGAAGACCCACCGGTTTTAGTATGAAACGACTGTGAGGTGAATGTATGAAAAAATACATGGTTTTGCTGCTTCTTTCATCACTGCTCCTGCTTACCGCGTGTTCCGCTGACGTGACCTTTGAGCCCACCGAAAGCGGCATCTTTATCAGACGGGATAGACATATCGTAGGAGCCGAGGTGGAGAGTTTCGACAATTCAAAATTCGATACTCCGCGCTACAGTGATACCGAGCTGGTGGCCTTCGTGGAGGATTCGGTACGCAGCTTCAACGAGGAGCAGGCGGGTTTAAGCTATACCAGGGCCGATGAGTTAGGTACGGTATCCGATGATGAAGGAGAAGCTGTCCTGCCGGTAGCCATCGAAAAGATCGAGGTCGCCGACAGTGTGGCTACGCTGATCCTGGACTATAAGGACAGCGACAGCTATCTGGCATTCAATACTACGAGCGAGGCTGTGTATATCCAGAATCTCATCGTAGGCACCGTACAGAACGGCAACGATTCGAATCTCACTTATGATAATATGATAAATGCCGAGGACGGCACACCCGCCGACCCGGTCGATATCATGGACAGAGAAAAATATATGCTCGCGGCGATCGAGGGCGATACCCTTGTAAAGGTTGAGGGCGAGATCGTATATCTTACAAAGGATATGACGCTCGTGGACGAAAACACCGCACGCACCGCAAAAGGCATCATCAATTATATTATTTTCAAATAGGGGCGTATCATGGCAGAAAAAGACGAAAAAACAATGGAAAAGCTCGTTGCTCTGGCAAAATCCAGAGGCTTTATATATCCCGGCTCAGAGATTTACGGCGGTCTCGCCAATACCTGGGATTACGGCAATCTCGGTGTAGAGCTCAAGAACAATATCAAAAAGGCCTGGTGGAAGAAATTCGTACAGGCCAGTCCATATAATGTAGGTCTCGACGCGTCGATCCTGATGAATTCCCGCACCTGGGAGGCTTCAGGCCATATCGGCAGCTTCTCCGATCCTCTGATGGATTGCAAAGAGTGCAAGGAGCGCTTCCGTGCAGATAAGGTCATCGAGGATTACTGTGCGGCGAACGGCATCGAGCTGCAGGGCAGCGTAGATTCCTGGAGCAATGAGCAGATGAAAGATTTCATCGAGTCTCACAATGTTCCCTGTCCGAGCTGCGGCAAGCACAATTTCACCGATATCCGTCAGTTCAATCTGATGTTCAAGACCTTCCAGGGCGTTACCGAGGATGCGAAGAATACCGTTTACCTGCGCCCCGAGACGGCGCAGGGCATTTTCGTAAATTTCCGCAGTGTCCAGCGTACCTCCCGCAAAAAGGTCCCCTTCGGTATCGGTCAGATAGGAAAATCCTTCCGCAATGAGATCACTCCCGGCAATTTTATCTTCCGTACCCGCGAATTCGAGCAGATGGAGCTGGAATTCTTCTGCAAGCCGGACACTGATCTGGACTGGTTCGCATACTGGAAGAAATACTGCCTTGACTTTCTTTACAGTCTCGGACTGTCGGAGGGAGAGGTCCGCGCCCGCGACCATGAAGCCGACGAGCTCGTATTTTACAGCAAGGCCACTACCGATATAGAATTCCTCTTCCCTTTCGGCTGGGGCGAGCTCTGGGGCATTGCCGACCGTACGGATTATGACCTCGGCAGGCATCAGGAGGTGTCCGGTGAGGATCTGACATATTTTGACGACGAGACCAATGAG
>JAZRWL010000261.1:0-4304 GCA_045599685.1 Lachnospiraceae bacterium | reverse complement strand
TCCTTGAAGAGCTGCCTGTCCTCGGCGCGGCTGATGCTCTTCGCGTCAGTGCCCAGCAGACGGACGTCATGGCTGTCGAGGAAGCCGCTCTTATCGAGCTCCATGGCCATCGTAAGGCCTGTCTGACCACCGAGTCCGGCGAGTATCGAATCGGGCTTTTCAAGCTCGATGATCCTTTCGAGAGTCTTTTCCGTAAGCGGCTCCAGATAGATCTCATCGGCCATTGCCTGGTCGGTCATGATCGTCGCGGGATTGGAATTGACGAGCACTATCTCCACTCCCTCACGGCGCAGGATCTTGCAGGCCTGCGTACCCGCATAATCGAACTCTGCAGCCTGTCCTATCACTATAGGGCCGCTGCCTATGACCAATACCTTTTTGATTGACTTATCTAACATTTTTCCTCCGCATCAGAGTGCGCAAGCACCCTTCAACACCTCTATTGCTTTTTTCAATACATTCATCGGGATATTCAATGCCGGCAGCAGGCGAACCTTTCCGGCGGCGGTAAGGCAGAGCACGCCCTGTTCCATACAGGCCTTTACAATGTCGCCCGCGGGCTTTTCAGTCCTGATACCGACCATGAGACCGAGGCCGCTCACATCGGTCACACCGGAAGCGCCGTTCAGTTCATTGAAGATATAAGCGCTCTTCTCGCGTACCTCCGCGAGCAGAGCATCGTCGATACGGTCGAGCACGCTCAGTGCAGCGGCTGCGCATACGGGATTGCCGCCGAAGGTCGAGCCGTGATCGCCGAAGCCCAGCACATTCTCGGCCTTTTCGCCGATCAGAGTGGCTCCCATAGGCAGACCGCCTGCCAGTCCTTTGGCTGTCGAGACCACATCGGGGCTGATACCGTACTGCATATAGGCATACAGCTTACCGGTCCTGCCGTTTCCTGTCTGGACCTCATCCACCATGAGCAGTACATCGTTTTCATGGCACCAGCTCTCGAGCGCCTTCACATATTCCTTATCGAGCGGAACGACTCCGCCCTCTCCCTGCACGCATTCGATGAGGACCGCGGCTACGGGAGTCTTTGCGTGTATTTCACGCAGCGCGTCCATATCGCCCGCGTCAACGCTCTCAAAGCCGGGAGTGAGCGGTCTGAAGAGCTCATGATAATGCTCCTGTCCGGTCGCGGAAAGCGTGGTCAGAGTACGGCCGTGGAAGCTGTTTTTCAGCGTTACCACCGTATAGCGGTCAGCTCCGTACTTGTCGGAAGCGTATTTGCGTCCGACCTTGATAGCGCATTCATTCGACTCGGCGCCGGAATTCGAGAAAAAGACCTTTTTCATTCCGGTACGCTCACAGAGAAGCTGAGCGAGACGGGCGCAGGGCTCCGTATAATAGAGGTTCGACATATGCTGGACCTTTCCGATCTGAGCCTTTACCGCCTCCTGCCATACCTCATCGGCCGCGCCGAACGAGGTAACGGCGATACCGGAACCCATGTCGATGTACTCTTTTCCGTTTTCATCATAAACGAGCGAACCCTTTCCGCTCACAATCTCGAGCGGGAAACGGTTGTAAGTGCCTGCCACATACTTTTTGTCGATCTCGTAGATATTCATCAGTCATTTCCTCCCACTACCATAGTTCCGACACCCTCGTCCGTCAAAAGCTCCATCAAAATGGAGTGCGGTACGCGGCCATCCATTATTATTGCCTTTCTTACGCCCTTTTTTATCGCCTCCACACAGCAGTCCACCTTCGGTATCATGCCACCGGAGATCACTCCCTCTGACTTCAGCCCGGCTATCTCCTCGACGGGGAGCTCCGAGATCAGTGTCGAGGGATCGTTCCTGTCTCTGAGTACGCCGGCTATATCGGTCATCATGATAAGACGCTTTGCGCTCAGCGCACCCGCTATGGATGCCGCCGCCGTATCACCGTTGATATTGTAGATATTTCCGTCCCTGTCACAGCCGACGGTCGAAATGACCGGTATATATCCTTTTTCCAGCAGATCGGTGACTGCGCTGATATTGACTCCGGTGATCTCACCCACATAGCCGAGGCGCTCATCCTTGATACGTGCCTCAATGAGCCTGCCGTCCATACCGGAGATGCCCATGGCCTTGCCGCCGTTCATCTCGAGCAGTGTGACGAGGGACTTGTTTACCTTTCCGGCCAGCACCATCTGCACTATGTCCACGGTCTCCTTGTCAGTGACACGCAGCCCGTCGATGAATTCAGCCTGCTTTCCGAGACGCTTCATCAGATCGTTTATCTCGGGGCCGCCTCCGTGGACGAGCACGATCTTCACTCCGATCAGCCACAGCAGTACGATATCCTCCATCACCTGCTGCTTCAGCTGATCGTTCACCATGGCGTTCCCGCCGTATTTTACGACGACGATCTTTCCCACGTAACGCTTGATATACGGCAACGCCGCAGTAAGCACCTCTGCACGCTGAGCGTTCGTTATAGTATCATTCATATTTCCCTCCGTTCAGGTGCGGTAGTCTCCGTTTATCTTTACATAATCATATGTGAGATCGCAGCCCCAGGCTGTCGCGCTGCCGTCACCGTCTCCGAGTTCCACGATTATCTCGATCTCCTTCTGGAGGAGGATCTCCTTTGCCTTTTCCTCGGAAAAAACTATGCCAGCGCCGTCACGGCAGACGGGAACGGTACCTTTTTCGTTGGAGAAAGCGACATTTACGCGATTCACATCGACCTCGGCTCCGCTGTAGCCAAGAGCGCACAGGATACGTCCCCAGTTTGCGTCCGCTCCGAAGACCGCCGTCTTTACGAGGCTCGAGCAGATGATGCTCTTCGCGATGATCTTCGCGTTTTTTTCATCCTTTGCTCCGCTCACGCGGCACTCGATGAGCTTCGTCGCGCCCTCGCCGTCGCCTGCTATCATGCGGCAGAGATGTACGGTCACGGTATTGAGCGCTTTCATGAATGTCGTAAAATCCTCTCCCTCGGCCGCGATCTCGGGATTTCCCGCCAGACCGTTCGCGAGCACCGTCACCTGGTCGTTCGTAGAGGTATCGCCGTCCACGCTCGTCATATTGAAGGTATTGACGATATCGTGCGAAAGCGCCTTTTGCAGCATCTCATGCGAGATCGCGGTATCCGTGGTAATGAAAACGAGCATTGTCGCCATATTCGGATGGATCATTCCGCTGCCCTTTGCGATACCGCCTATATGGCAGAGTTTCCCTCCTATGACAGTCTCCACGGCGATCTCCTTCGGCACGGTGTCGGTCGTCATGATCGCGTGCGCGGCGCTCAGGCTCCCGCTGTCGCTCAGGGACGCCTTCAGAGCAGGCATGGCCTCCTCCACGAGGCTGACATTGAGAGGGACGCCTATCACGCCGGTCGAGGCTACGACTACTTCCTCATCCCTCAGGCCGAGCACGCCTGCCGCCAGTCCGCACATACGCTCCGCGACGCTTACACCGTCGGCATTGCAGGTATTCGCGTTGCCGCTGTTTACGATGGCCGCCTGCGCATGTCCGTCGGCGATATGCTTTTTCGTCACGAGGATGGGCGCTCCCTTGACGAGGTTCGTAGTATAAACGGCCGCTGCCGCCGCAGGCACCTCGCTGTAAATGAGTGCCAGATCCTTCTTTTCGGGATTCTTATTGATCCCGCAGTGAACTCCCCCCGCAAGGAAGCCCTTTGCGGCGCAGATGCCGCCGTCGATGATCTTCATTTGATCTCCTTTTAGTAATTAATGATTGTCCTGTTTCACGTTCACGGGCCTTTCCGCGAAACGCTGTTATTATGATAAGCGCTTTTCCTCACGTTCCCGCAGGGCAAAAGCGAAAATTCCGCAGATCAAAGCACGAGTCCGGTCGTCTCGTCGATGCCGAGTATGATATTCATATTCTGGATCGCCGCCCCGCTCGCGCCCTTTCCGAGATTGTCAAAGCGCGATATCAGCAGTATCCGGTCGTCGTTCCCGTATACAGAAAGTTCCATGTCGTCACGTCCCGCAAAGGCTCCGCCGGACAGAAAGCCGTCCTCATCTTGCTGCTCGACGAAACGTACGATCCGGTTTCCGTAATATGAGCCGTATACTTCCTTTATGTCCTTTATCGTGCCGAGGCACTGCTTCGCGGGGAGCTGGATCACGACCTCCATCCCCGCATAATAAGAGGACACGACGGGAGAAAACAGCGGCGGATTCTCCAGTCCGCTTATCTTTGTCATCTCCGGGAGGTGCTTGTGCAGCTGCGGCAGTCCGTAGACGCGCGGAGCCGCGAGAGCCTCTTCCGAAGAAGCGTCCTCATACTGCGAGATCATTTTTTTGCCGCCGCCGGAATATCCGGTCAGCGAAAAACAGG
>JAZRWL010000260.1:0-2895 GCA_045599685.1 Lachnospiraceae bacterium | reverse complement strand
AAGGAGAATGAAATGGTCAAGGTCTGCTCTCACAAGGGCAATGTTTTCGCCATCGGTCCGCCTCTTTTCGTTGAGCTTGAGATCACCGATACTGAGCCCGGCTTCAAGGGCGATACCGCTACCGGCGCTACGAAGCCCGCTACTGTCGAGACTGGCGCACAGATCTCTGTTCCGCTTTTCGTAAATCTCGGAGACAAGGTCAAGATCGACACCAGGACCGGCGAGTATCTTTCCAGAGTCTGAGCCATAATTTTCACATAAACTCGTTCAGTGCGCAGTTTGGCAGGATTGCATTTGCTTATGCTGAATGATTCAGGGACGCACCGACGGGTGTGTCCCGTTTTGATTAAAAGGAGGTTATCATGGAACGCAGGAACGCCTGGCTGACATATTCAGCCGATGAAAAGAAAAAAGTATATGAACTGGCCGAGGATTATAAGGCATATATGAATGCCGCAAAGACGGAAAGAGAATCCGTCAGCGAAGCCATCAGGCTCGCCGAGGCACAGGGGTACAGGGACCTGAAGGACCTTGTGCGCGATAATGTGAAGGTCAAAGCGGGAGATAAGATCTACTCGAATTTCATCGGAAAGGCGCTCGCGCTGTTCCTGATCGGCGAAGAGCCTCTTACTTCCGGAATGAACGTCCTCGGTGCACATGTTGACTCTCCCCGCATAGATCTCAAGCCCAATCCCGTGTTCGAGGATTCCGATATGGCTTTCCTCGATACCCGCTATTACGGCGGCATAAAGTCCTATCAGTGGCTCTGCCTGCCGCTCGCTCTGCACGGTGTGGTCGTGAAAAAGGATGGTACCGTTATCACGCTCAACATCGGTGAAAAACCCGAAGACCCCGTATTTTACATCAGCGATCTGCTGCCTCATCTCGGTCAGGATCAGATGAAGAAGACCGCCCGCGAGATCATCGAAGCAGAGAAGCTCGATATACTCGTCGGCACCGAGCCGCTTAAGGATACTGATGATAAAGAGGCTGTAAAGGCAAACCTTCTCAATATTTTAAAGACAGAATATGATATCGAGGAAGAGGATTTTTACTCCGCTGAGCTCGAGATAGTGCCTGCCGGTCCGGCAAGAGACTGCGGTTTCGACCGCAGCATGGTGCTCGCCTATGGTGAGGATGACAGGATCTGCGGATATACCTCACTCCGCGCGCTGCTTGATACCGAAAACGTGAAAAAGACAGCAGTCTGCCTGCTCACTGACAAGGAAGAGGTCGGAAGCAACGGACTTTCCGGCATGAAGTCGCAGCTTTTCGAGAATTCCTTAGCAGAGATAATGAACCTGATGGGAGATTATTCAGAGCTCGGCCTTCGCAGATGCATCAGGAATTCCTGCATGCTCTCCTCCGATGTGGGCGCTGCCTATGATATAGGCTTCAGCTACGCCTTCGAGAAGAAGAATACCGCTTTCCTCGGCAGAGGAGTATCCTTCAACAAGTACACCGGCGGCACCGGCAAGAGCGGCTCGAACGACGCTTCTGCCGAGTATCTGGCGAAGATCAGAAAGATCATGGATGATGCCGATGTCAGCTTCCAGATAGTGGAGCTCGGCAAAGTAGGCCAGGGCGGAGGCGGAACGATAGCATTCATCCTCGCAAACCTCGGTATGGATGTCATCGACTGCGGTATACCGGTCCTCAGCATGCACGGTACCTTTGAAGTCGCGAGCAAGGCCGATATCTACGAAGCAGTAAAATGTTACACCGCATTTTTGAAGAACGCCTGAGCGGGGTAACATAATGCAGGACGGTTTTATAAGAGTCGCCGCCGTATCCTTCCGGGTACGTGCGGCTTCTCCGGTATATAATTGTGATGAAATAATAAAGTATCTCGACAGAGCAAAGGAAGAAAAGGCTGTGATCGCCGTCTTCCCGGAGCTTTGCACCGCTGGCGCTTCCGCGGGAGATGCTTATGCACAGCGCGCTATAACGGACGGGATATCGGAAGTGATCGACCGTGTAGTCGAATATTCGAAATCTTTCAACGGCCTTATTGTTCTCGGCAGCGCCTTGCGTCTGAACATGCGCCTTCTTGACGCGGCTGTCATAATAAACAAAGGTCATATCATCGGTATCGTTCCGAAAAGTAATAATGCTTCTGGTCGGTTCTCACCCTATGAGGGCAGCTGCGAGATAAGTCACGGAGAGGGTGAACCCTACGAGGTACCCGTCACGGACAGTCTGATCTTCAGATGGTCCGGTGATACCGAGCTTTCAGTCGGAGTATTCTTCGACGGTGATTATGAGACTGCCGCGAGTCTTCATGATGCCGGGGCGACTGTACTGCTTGAGTTGACCGCCGAACATGCAACTGTTTGTTCTGTACATGATCACCGCCTGCTTTCAGCCGCATTTTCAAAGCAGAAGGGCTGCTGTCTGGTCAGAGCTTCCGCGGGGGCCGGTGAGTCAACTACTGACGGATTGTATGAGGGATATAATCTCATTGCGGCACGCGGTCATATCCTGGCTGAATCCGAACCCTTCAGAGGCGGTTTTACCTCAGCCGTGATCGATTATTCGATACTTACGGAGGATTATGAGGGCAGGGATAATTATTCCGAGGAGGATGCCGAGTCGGTGTTCTTTGACGCCGATCCGGTCGTGACAGAGCTCTCCGGTGTTATCAGGAGGTCTCCGTTCATCCCTGAGGATTGTAGCGAAAGAAATGCCAGAATGGCTGAGATCCTCTCTATCCAGACTCTGGCACTGAAGACGAGATTGGAGAATATTCACTGCCAAAGAGCCGTGATAGGTATATCGGGCGGACTTGACTCCACGCTTGCGCTCATATGTGCGGTCAGCTGTTTTGACGAGCTCGGTCTTGAACGCAGAGAGATCTCCGCGGTCACTATGCCATGCTTCGGTACTACTGACAGG
>JAZRWL010000259.1:0-4992 GCA_045599685.1 Lachnospiraceae bacterium | reverse complement strand
CATTCTGCCGGAACGGCAGTCAGGAGGTTTTATCGCGGGAAGAGAGCATCGTACGCTTTCAGAGCTCGATGCGCTCGATGTCAATGATGTGAGCCTTCTGTCACGAGTACCTTCAGATCGCGGTACCGTAAATTACGGCAGGCAGAGCAGACCGTCAGGAATGCGCTCGGCCGATACGGACGACTGCTTCGGCGAGTTTTCCGGCAATCCAACGATAAGTGAATTCGACATACGTCCGGAGGGGCTCCCGTTGGGAGAGGATCTCGGACTTTCATCTGACGAAGAGGATATCACGGATGAGTTTCTGGAGGAACTGGAGGACGAGGAGCATTTCAGTAAAGCCTCTGACGAGCTGCCCGCTGAGGCGGATTTTGTCGATGATTATGCCGCGGAGGAGCTCGATGATGAGGACGCTCCGGATCCGTCGGCCGCTCTCGAACGCCTGAAAGGTGCGTTTTCCGCGGAAAAGGAAAATGCGTCTGCGGGTGAAAACAGCATATGGAAGAGCGGAAAAACATCACGTGAAAGTACCGCAGGCGCGGTATTCGGTTCTGCGGACGGCGTGGTTACGACGGCAACTGCTGCGGCAGCGGCTCCGGGAAAGGCTCTTTCAGGCGGTGTAATGACGCCGGGAGTCACTAGACCCGTCATCAAAAAAGATTATAAGACGCCGCCGCTCAGTCTTCTTGCGGCAGGAGGCGGCAAGTCCGGCACGGATATGAGCGAGCTGCGCCAGACGGCGAATACTCTCGTGGAAACGCTGACGAATTTCGGAGTGAACGTAAAGGTCACTGACATCAGCTGCGGGCCGGCTGTAACACGCTATGAGCTGCATCCCGAGCAGGGAGTGAAGGTCAGCAGGATAACCGGACTCGCGGATGATATAAAGCTGAATCTGGCTGCCGCCGATATCCGCATCGAGGCGCCCATCCCCGGCAAGTCCGCCGTCGGCATCGAGGTGCCGAACAAGGAAAAGACTACCGTATATCTGAGAGATATACTGAAAACGGATGCTTTTACAAAGGCCTCGTCGAAGCTTACGATCGGCGTCGGTTATGATATCGCGGGAGAACCCGTGACCGCGGACCTTTCGAAGATGCCACATCTGCTCATCGCGGGTGCGACGGGCTCCGGCAAATCGGTCTGCATCAATACGATAATAATGAGCATCCTCTTCAAGGCTTCGCCTGAGGATGTGCGTCTGATAATGGTCGATCCGAAAAAGGTCGAGCTCGCCCCCTATAACGGTATTCCCCATCTGCTGACGCCGGTAGTCACGGATCCGAAAAAGGCCTCCGCCGCCCTGAACTGGGCAGTGGCCGAGATGACGGACAGATATCAGAAATTCGCGGATTTTGCCGTCAGGGACATAAAGAGCTACAACAAAAAGATCGACGAGCTCTCCGAGGAGAATGACTTTGCGGATGAAAACGGCGACCTTCCCGACAGAATGTCGCATATCGTTATCATCGTGGATGAGTTGGCCGATCTGATGATGGTCGCTCCCGGCGAGGTGGAGGAAGCAATCTGCCGTCTGGCTCAGCTCGCCCGTGCCGCCGGCATCCATCTCGTGCTGGCAACGCAGCGTCCTTCCGTCAATGTCATTACCGGACTGATCAAGGCGAATGTGCCTTCGAGGATAGCGTTTGCCGTGGCCTCAGGTATAGATTCACGTACAATTCTGGATATGGTCGGAGCCGAAAAGCTGCTCGGAAAGGGTGATATGCTCTTTTATCCTTCCGGGTATCCGAAGCCGGTGCGTGTACAGGGCGCCTGGGTGTCGGATGAGGAGGTCGAAAAGGTCGTAAAATATGTAATAGACCAGCAGCTGCCCGTCTCGTCGATGGGAAGCGGCCTCGAGGCCTCGATTTCGTCGGCTGATCAGACCGGGGCACAGCCCGCGGGTGAGCGTGATGAGCTTTTTGCTCAGTGCGGGAGATTCATTATAGAAAAGGACAAGGCATCCATCGGAAATCTGCAGAGAGCCTTCAGGATCGGCTTCAACCGCGCCGCGCGCATCATGGACCAGCTCTGTGAGGCCGGAGTGGTAGGCGATGAAGAAGGCACGAAGGCAAGACAGGTGCTCATGACTCTGGAGGAGTTTCAGAGCTTTCTTACGGAGGAAGGATTATGAAGCTGAGAGCGCTGCTGGAGGGACTGGAATACGAGCTCGTACAGGGCTCGGCCGATACCGAGATCCGCGATGTTTTGAACGATTCGCGGAAGGATGTGAACGGAGCGCTCTTCGTGTGCCTGAAAGGTGCGTCCTTTGATTCCCACGATATCGCCGCCGACGTCGCACGAAAAGGAGCCGTCGCCATAGTCGCGGAGCGCCCGGTCGAGCTCCCCGGGGAGACGACGCTGATACTCGTAAAGGACAGCAGACTGGCTCACGCGCTGCTCTGTGCGGCGTTTTTCGGCCATCCCACGAGAGAAATGGTCTGTGTCGGAGTGACGGGAACGAAGGGGAAGACCACGACCACGCATATGATAAAGGCGATCGCCGAGGCGGACGGCCACCATATGGGGCTTATAGGCACGAACGGCATCAGCTTCCGTGATGTCCATCGTGAAACGAAGAATACGACTCCAGATCCTTATATCCTGCAAAAGAGCTTCCGCGAAATGGTCGAAGCTGGCTGCGATCATATGATAATGGAGGTATCCTCCCAGGGTCTCGCAAATGACCGTGTGGCTGGCATAGAATTTGACCTCGGAGTATTCACGAATCTATCGCCGGATCATATCGGACCGAATGAACATGCGAGCTTTGAGGAGTATGCCGCGGCGAAGGGACTTTTATTCAAACGCTGCGCGGTCGGCATCGCGAACGCCGACGATGTAAATTTTGATCTCGTGCTGGACGGACATACCTGCGAGCTCACCACCTACGGACTGAGCGGGAAAACGGAGATTGCAGCCTGCAATATACGCGGCGAGAGGCAGGGAGCTTTCATGGGTACCGTCTTTGACTATCACGGAAAAAACGATATGACCGTAAAGGTCGGTATCCCGGGTACCTTCAATGTTTATAACGCGGTCGCGGCGGTCGCGGCGGCGGAGGCTCTGGGCTTTTCACCGGAGGCGATAAAGACCGCGCTGGAGAATGTACGGGTCAACGGGCGTATGGAGCTCGTTTATTCCTCTGAAAAATGCTCGGTGATCGTCGATTACGCGCACAACGGCATCGCGGCCCGGAGCGTGCTGGAAACGCTCAGATCCTATGATCCGAAGCGGCTCGTGGTGGTATTCGGCTGCGGCGGGAACCGTGATCCGCACAGACGCTATGAGATGGGCGAGGCCGCTGGAAAATATGCCGATCTTTCCATAATCACCGCCGACAATTCCCGCGATGAGTCGGTATTCGACATTATTAAGGATATCCACAAGGGCTTTGATCCTACGGGCGGCTGTTCCGTCGATATTCCCGACAGACGCGAAGCGATCGCCTACAGCATAGAGCACTCGGAGCCCGGTGACGTCGTGGCCATCATCGGAAAAGGCCATGAGGATTACCAGGAGGAGCACGGAAAGAGAGTACATTTCCTCGACCGCGAGGAGGCAGAGCTCGTATTGAAAAGGCTGGGATGGATATAAGATGAATATTACAGTAGATGAGTTAGTACAGGTGACAGGCGGAAGTCTGCTTTGCGGTGACGGAGCGACGGTCGTAAGAAGCGTCGCGCTCGACAGCCGCAGGATGGATGGCGGCGACCTTTTTGTGCCTGTTATCGGCGAAAAGACGGACGGACACAGGTTCATAGAAAACGCCTTTACGAACGGCGCTGCGGCGGCCTTTACCTCCGAACACGATGAATATCAGTCAAAGCAGCCGCTGATCCGCGTGGATGATACAGTAGCTGCGCTCCAGCGGCTCGGCACTCACCTGAGGCGCGGACTGAAAATGCCCTTTGTAGGGATCACGGGAAGCGTCGGAAAGACCAGTACGAGAGAAATGGTGACGGCAGCGCTTTCGGGAGGCCTGCGTGTCACAGCGACCGCGGGGAATTCGAACGGTCAGCTCGGAGTGCCCGTGACGCTCGGAAGGCTCGATGAAACGGCGGATATCGCCGTGCTCGAGATGGGAATGAGCATGCCCGGCGAGATGGAGCGTATTGCCGCGATAGTGCGTCCTGACATCGCGATAATGACTAATATCGGCGTGACGCATATTGAAAACCTCGGCTCGAGGGAGCGCATCCTCGAAGAAAAGCTTCATATCGCAGACGGCTTCGGTGAGGACAATACTCTGATAATAAACGGCGACAACGATCTGCTGAGTACGCTGAAGGGAAGGATGAGCTGCAGGCTCATCACTTACGGCTTCGGAGAGAACAATGACTTCCGCGCCTGCGATATGCGTACCGAAAACGGATCCGCGATATATGAGCTCGTCCGCAGAGACAGCGGAGAGAGCTGCACGGTGAGGCTCTCAGTACCCGGAGAGCACAATGTGATGAATTCGCTTGCGGCGCTCGCCGTTTCGTATACGGTCGGAGTCGATCAGGCTGCGGCGGTGGAGGCAGTAGCGGGTTATCACGGTTTTGACCGCAGGCTGCAGTTCGTAAAGGGCTGCGGCTTCGACATGATAGATGATTCATACAATGCGTCTCCCGAATCGACGCGCGCTGCCATAGGTGTACTGCGCGATACCGCAGAGGGCAGGCGCTGTGTGATGATATTCGCGGATATGCTGGAGCTCGGCGAAAACGCGCCGCGCTTCCATGAGGATATATGCCGTTTTGCTTCGGAAAACGGAGTCTCGCTGCTCATCACAATCGGTCCGTTTGCCCGCACAGGCGCACAACGGTATTTGTCAGGCGGTGAGGGAAATGGTATGGAGCTCGTTTCCTTTGACGATAATGACGCTGCAAAGGAAGCGTTGGGCGGACTGCTTCGTCAGGACGATCATGTCCTCGTCAAGGGATCGAACGGGATGCACCTCGAAAGGATCGTGAATTATCTGGAGGAGCTCCGGCTTGAGATTCGCTG
>JAZRWL010000258.1:0-9593 GCA_045599685.1 Lachnospiraceae bacterium | reverse complement strand
CTTGAAGATGTCCTTAATATAATAATTGAAGGCCTGCTCATATGCGTAATGTGAGATCGAGGTGAGCATGATGAAGACGAAGATCAGCGCGAGCGACAGAGAAATGAATTTTTTCAGATCGAAAAAAGCGCCGAAGGGATTGGCATCCTTCAGGTTGAGAGCTCTTGAAGGCCTGGCCTTGTAGGGCGTATCGTCTTCGCAGAAGATATAGAAGGCGACTGACGTGACGGCGAGGATGATGACCTGTGCCAGGCAGGCCGCCTCGACGGAGATCAGTCCCAGCATCCCGCCGGTGAAATAACCTACTGACGTAGATACATTAAATACCGTCTGATAGATCGTGACACGCTTCCTCGCGGTCGTCTCATCCGGGGCAGTATTCATTGAATAATTCGGCAGCGCGGTCATAAGTCCGGCGCTTGCAATACCTGCGAGCATCCTTGCAATGATGATCGCGGCATCAGAATACGCGAACATGAAGACCACCTGGGACGCGGTATATCCGATGCCGGTATACAGGATAATCCTCTTGGTGGGGATGTAGTTTGCGAGCTTTCCGAAGAAGGGAGAGAAAAGGAACATCGTGAACTGCATCGCGGCAAAAGCGACACCGAACATCGAACTCGTGAGTCCGCGCTCGATTATCATGGTAGGCGTGACAGGATGGACGCCGCCGGCTCCGAGACCGTAAATAAACAGTACGACCAGGAATTTGTAAAAGGTCTTCGTATTGCTGTCCAGTTCAGATAGTTTCTTCACTTCGTTCCCCCCTGAGATAGATCTTTCTGATATATTGGAATGTCTGCTCCTCACCGTAGCTGCTGCAGTATTTCAGCAGAAAATACAGATCCCTGTCAGTGTCCGGATGGATGAGCATACGACCGCGTCCCTTGGAACGGCTGTAGTACTTCAGTGCCAGATCGTCGCTGTAATTGTCCTTGTTGTAGACATGGCAGGCCGCCAGTCTGTCACAGAACATTTCGGCGATATACCTTCGCGGCATAGGCACCGGTCCGACCCCGCCGCCGGTATTGTTTTCTCCCGGCGGGATATAATCGTTCCAGTACTCGTAATGGTGCCTGTTGCGCCCCTTATGGTGCATCCAGGCTCCCGAATAACCGTGCGTACGGCGGTCGATATCATTCGGACTGCGGTCGCCCTGATAATATCTCACTCCTACGATGAACTCAGCGGGTGAATACTTTGAATTGTCGTGCATCAGCCCCTGCTTCAGCAGGCCGCAGCGCAGACAGAAGCGCAACACGAGAAGCTTGTGCTCGGTGATGGTCCTGAAATGACCGCGGGCGTTTTTTAATGCCTGTTCCAATGTCAGGTCTTCTACGTCAAACATTTTCAATCCCCTTTGTGATCACCGCGAGTTACCCTCTGTCATATCACTGATAAAGCGCGGAAAGTCATTCATTCAATAGTCGAGCCATTTTCTGAGACCTCGCAGTGCTTCGGTTTCTTCGATATAAAGCTCCTGAGCCGCCTCCATGGAGATCTCCCTGAAACGCAGCCTGTCGCCGCCTTTCAGCTGGGCGAGGATGCGGAAATCGGCTGTGATGACATTCGCGATCTTCGTATATCCGGCGGTGCTCTGTCTGTCGGAGAGCATTATGATGGGTTTTCCGGCAGCGATCTCGACGGCGCCCATATTGATGCCGTCGGAGATAATATCATATCCGGTTTCCGAGATCACGGAGGGACCGTCAAGGCGCATGCCCATTCTGTCGGAGGCCGTGGTCACGGTATAGGTCTCGCTTAAGAATACATTTTTGGCCGAAGCGGAGAAGCGGTCATCCTGAGGCCCCATCACGACATGGATGATATATATCCCGCGCTGTTCAAAGCCCTTTCCGATGCTGCGCTTCGTAAGTGAAAGAGCAGAGACATCCGCAGGGAAAATATTGAGGACATCACCGGCGGCGAGCTTTCTGCCGTCCAGACCGCCCATGGCGACTTTCAGGTAGGTAGAGCGGCTGCCCATGACCACGGGGACATCGATCCCGCCTGCAAAGGCGATATAGGCCCTCAGCCCGCTTTTTACGGCACCGAAAGAAAGCTTCTGTCCGCCGGAGACGTGGACCGCAGTACACATGGGAACGGGAGTGCCGTCCAGCATCGGAGAAAGGTCTCCGCCTGTCACTGCTATTATGCCGCTGCCGGAGAATTCCAGCACGGGGCCGATGAGTGTGCATTCCAGGACCGCCGCGTTTTCGTCATTGCCGACGAGGATATTGGCAAGTCTCGCGGACCAGGCATCACAGGCGCCGCAGACCGAAACACCGTATTGCTGATAACCGTATCTTCCCAGATCCTGAACGGTAGTGAGGGCACCGGGGTTTTTGACAGATATCTTCATTTCGCACCCTCCGTTTTTATGATATTTATTTTGAAAGTGCCGGCCTCGACCTCTTTTTCGATATCAAGATAGGTCTCGGGGCTGACGGGGACGAAGCGCATGTACCAGCCGGCTTTTGGCAGGATGGGATCCTCACGTGCTGCATCATACATTTTTACGGGTGTGCGTCCGATGAGCTGCCAGCCTCCGGGACAGGCAACGGGATATATGCCTGTCTGGGCGGCGGCGATACCGACAGAGCCTGCGGGAATGAGCAGACGGGGAGTCGCGAGACGCGGAGTCTCCAGACGCTTGTCAAGGCCGCCGAGATAGGTGAAGCCCGGAGCAAAGCCCAGCATGTAAATCAGATAATCGGTGCCTGAATGGATCTTTACGGTCTCTTCCTCCGACATGCCCGCATGTGCGGCGACATTGGCGATGTCGGGCCCGAATTCTCCGCCGTAGGCTACCGGGATCTCGAGTATATTGCGCTCTCCGGTACCGGAGCTTTCCTCATTCAGCTCTTCCGCGAGCAAGGCAAGGCTCTCGGTAAGGGGCTTATACCGGATCACGAAGGGATCGTAAAGCACGGTAAGAGAGCGGTAGGTGGGGATAGTCTCGGCGATGCCGGGGATGTCGCTTTCCGCAAGCGCTCTGTTGTAGGTCTGGACGCGGCGGTTTACGGCCTCATCTATGATATTACCGAATTCGACCACCACGGCACAACCACCGGCGGGCAGTATTCTTACATCTTTCATAGGTCACCTCAGGCCAGCACTGATGCCAGAGGGAGCACTTCGATGCCCTCGGCGGCAAAGGCTTCGCGGATCTTCTTTACGAAGACGATGGCGCTGGGATTGTCACCGTGGACGCAGATGGAATCGGCCTGGATGGTGATCTCTTTGCCGGTGACTGTCTTTATGACGCCTTCCTTCACCATCCTGATGGTGCGCGAGATAGCGAGCTCCTCATCGTGGATGACCGCTCCCTCGAGCTTGCGTGAGACGAGGGTGCCGTCTTCATTGTAGGCACGGTCTGCGAAGACCTCGCTCGCGACCTTCAGTCCGCATTTGCGGCCTGCCTCCAGGAGCTTGCTTCCTGCGAGTCCCATAAGGATCAGGCTGCTGTCATATTCGGCGATCGCTTCCGCTACCGCCATAGCCTTTTTTTCGTCTATCGCTATCGTATTATAAAGGTTTCCGTGAGGCTTGACATGCTGGAGTTTCAGCCCCTTTGCCTTGCAGAAGGCCTGCAAGGCGCCTATCTGATAGGTGATATAGGCTTTTATCTCGGCGACTGAGCAATCGAGATTCCTCCTGCCGAAGCCCATGAGATCCGGATATCCGGGGTGTGAGCCGGGCGCGACGCCGTTTGCTTTTGCAAGATCGAGCGTTTTTCCCATCACCAGTGGGTCGCCGGCATGAAAGCCGCAGGCAATGTTGGCTGAGGTGACATATTTGGTGATCTCTTCGTCACAGCCTATTTTGTAATTGCCGAAGCTCTCGCCAAGATCGCTGTTAAGGTCTACTCTGTACATCCTGGTCCTCCTTACTCGCATCTGTTTTCCGATACGCTTTTATATTAAAAGATAGTATACGATACTTTCCTGATTTTTACAATTCCTTAAACAGTCCGTATCAGTGCCTGCGGCGTTAGTATACCGTTGTGGAAAAATTCGGAAAACCGCTTGTTACTGCAGGTGTTCTTTGCTAAGATATTTTTGAGGTACGGATATGGAACGCATCGCAAAATTCTACAAAGTCAGCTTCGAGAGATTCTTCGCGGATTATAAGGACGCAGCGGGAAAAGACGATATCGGCAGAGAGGAAGTCCTTCGTATGTACGAAGAACTGAAGCTCCCCGAACGCGCCACCTCCGGCTCGGCGGGATATGATTTTTTCCTGCCGAATCCCATAAGCCTCGCTCCCGGAGAGACGGTGAAGATAGTCACCGGGATCAGGGCCAGGATAGCCGACGGCTGGGTGCTGATGAATTATCCAAAGAGCGGGCTCGGCTTTAAATACCGCCTTCAGATGGATAATACCGTAGGTGTGATAGACAGCGATTATTTCCGCTCAGACAACGAAGGGCACATTATGGCGAAGCTCACGAATGACGGCAGGACCGGCAGGCGGGTGGAGCTCGCGGCGGGTAAGGCCTTCATGCAGGGCGTTTTCATGCCTTACGGGATCACCGAGGATGATGACGCGGACGGCGTGAGGAACGGCGGCTTCGGCAGTACCTTAAAATAGCTCTTATCGAAAGGCATATGTATGAAAAAATATATCAGGATACTCCTGGGCCTTGCTCTGGTAGCGGCCTGCGTACTCGTTTTGAATCCGGATCTGAGCGCGGCTACTGACGCGGCGCCTGTGGATTTCCGCAGGACGACTGACAGGACAGCTCCTGAACCGGTGATAGAGGACGGGATCAGTATCAACGGGATATCGATGGGCGGAATGACGAAAGCAGAGGCTGAGGCGCAGCTCGAGGAGTATTTCGGTCATATAGCGGAAGGTGAACTCGTGATACACAGCGGCGCTCTGGATTACAGGACCTCGTATGAAGATATCGGCTTTGAATATGATTATGAGGATGAGCTCTGCCAGGCGCTCATTCTCGGTCAGTCAGTGGGTACGGTAAAGAAATTCAAGGCCCTGTCCGATATGCGTGCCGGAGTGATGGAGCTTTACGGAAAGGATCATCTTAATACGACGAAGCTCCTGCTTTTTGTGCAAAGTGTAGCGGAGAAGACCTATGTCGAGCCTGTCGATGCCGTGCTGAGACGTGAAAATGATGCGTTCATCGTAAGTCCCGGCAGAGACGGCATGGAAATGGATGCGAACGCGACCTACGAGCTGATAAGCTCCGCCCTCGAAAACGGTGTCCCCGAAAGTTTAATAATAGACGGTGCGGTAGAGGAGATCCCTCAGACCGTATCTTATGAGATGCTGAGTCAGGTAAAAGATGTACTCGGCACCTGTTCTACCGAAGTGGGCGGAAATGCTTCCCGCGCGAGAAATGTCGCGATAGGCGCGTCTAATATCAACGGAAAGCTCCTCATGCCGGGTGAATCCGCCTCCACGAGCGAAATGATGAAGGAGAGGATTCCCGAAAACGGTTACGAGATGGCGCCGCAGTATGTGGACGGTACATCGCAGGATGCCTACGGCGGCGGAGTGTGTCAGGTCTCCTCGACGCTTTATAATGCGCTGCTCGCGGCAGAGATCCAGATAGACGAGAGACACAATCATTCAATGCTCATTACCTATGTCGATCCTTCTATGGACGCGGCGATATCCTGGGGCACGAAGGATATGAGATTCACGAACAATCTCGAATATCCGATCTATATCGAGGGTCACTCGGAAAACCGCATCTGCACCTTTACCATCTACGGCTGTGAGACAAGACCGGAGAACCGGAAGGTGAAGTATGAGTCGCATGTCACGCATAAGGAGATGCTTCCCGATATCATAAGGGAAACGAATGAGTTTCCGGTCGGTTATCGCAGTGAGACGGGCGGCACGAGACATGCCGAGACCAGGTCATATATGGAAAAGGTGGTCTATATCAACGATGTCGAGGTGAGCCGCGAAAAGATCAACGAGGATTATTACAGAGGCTCGGTGCATACTGTGATAATCGGTACAGCACCCGTCGAGACTGTGCCTGCCGAGACTACGCCTGCCGAGACTACGCCTGCCGAGACTGCGCCCGCGGAAACGAAGCCTGCCAAAAAGAAAAAATGACGAGGAGATAAGGCATGAAGGATTCATTCGGCAAAAGGATATGGAGGGTGATATATCCCTGTCTGGTATACTACGGAGTGACCTTTGTCGTGGCGCTGGCCGTGATGGTATTCATGATGGGGAGATATATGGCGGCTAACGGGCTGCCGGGCGATGTAAACGAAATGACAGCCGACCTCATCGAACAGGTGATGTCGCAGTCCCTTCTTATCACACTTATCTGTGACGCGGTCACGATACCTTTTATGCTGCTTTTCATGCATCTTGACAAAAAGCGCAGCGTAAAGCTCGGTACTTACAGAGCATGGGAACGCGTTTCTCCCGTGATATTCCTTGCTTGCGCCCTTTTCGGCATCGGGCTGTGTATTACGGAGAATAACCTTCTTCAGATCAGCGGGATCATGGAGCAGTACGCGGAAGAGACGGAAATGCTCGATTCTCTGATATATCAGGGGAGCATGTGGTTCCAGCTGCTCTCGGTCGGGATAGTCGCACCGGTGATGGAGGAGCTGCTTTTCCGCGGTGTGATACAGAACAGGCTTTACGATTATTTCAGGCCGGTGTATGCCGTGATCCTGGCATCTGTGATTTTCGGTGTGTTCCACGGGAATTTCATACAGTTCCTTTACGCGACGCTGTTCGCGCTCGGCCTCGGTTATGTCTATTATAAATTCAAGAGCATCTGGGCGCCGGTCATATGTCATTGTGCAGGGAATATCACCTCGGTGCTGCTCACGGAGCTTCTCGGTGACATGGAAGAAGGAAGCTCCGAATACTTTGTTTTCATAGTGATCGGAGCTGTCGCAGCACTGGCAGGCTTTGCCTTTGTATATTATATGAAATCTCCGGTATGTCTTACCGCACCATCAGCCGGACAGAGCGAGGCTCACAGCGAAATGTGAGTTCGTCGAATCGCCCCAGTATTTCACCGTCCGCATGGCAGGTGAGCTTTTGATCGAGTTTCAGGTGAGCGCTCGTCACTTTAAAGTGGCGGACGCTTTTTCCGTCCTGAAGACCGTTTTTGAGTTTTGAAGAAATGACTGTCAGCAGTGCTCTTATGCGCGAAGAGGAGCAGACGATGCATATGTCGAGCTTTCCGTCGTCAGGTACCGCTCCGGGTGCGAATTTCCAGCCGCCGCCCTCACAGCAGAGATTGTGGCAGGAGAGGAAGGCGAGATTCTTGATTACGACACGGTCGCCGTTGTCAAGAGTGAGCTGCCCGGAGGCTTTTTTATATGTGACAGCGGCCTTGAAGCCGAGCAGGGAAAAGGCAATCTTGCCGATATGGAGCCTGTTGCAGATATTTTTGATTTTGCTCTTGCTGATAAGATTGCAGACGTCGGCGTCATGTCCGATACCGCTGCTCACAAGGAAGGGACGCGACTCAAAATCGCCGTACATCACCGTTCCGTGGTCCAGGTCCTTTATGCTGCGGGCGTGATATACATGATCCAGGGCTTCAGCGGGCTTTGACGGAAGACCGAGACAGCGGCAGAAGTCGTTGCCGGAGCCGGTGGGGATACTGCCTACGAGAGGCTTGTTCAGGCCGGCCCTGACGAGGCCGGTCATGACTTCATTGAGGGTACCGTCTCCGCCCATTACAAAATACGCATCGGAATCGCCGGAGGAAGCACCGAGCTTTTCCGCAATCTCCATGGCATGACCACGCTGCTCGGTCATGATTATCTCATGATCGAGAGTGGATTTTTTTACTATGGGCTCAAGCTCTGCCCAGATGCTTTTGCCCTTACCGGATCTTGATTTCGGATTGATGATAAAATGCTGCATTTTGTAGTATCCTCAATAATTGATAGTAATATATCACAGTATTCCGCGAAAAAACCGGCTTAATAAAAATTTAATCAACGTCCTGTATGAGCTACAGACAGATAATATTTATACATTATTTTGACCTGCCTCTTTTCTTTGTTAATAAAATGTAAATGCTTTGTTTTCCATTAGGCATGTGTTATGATTATTAACGCCTGCTTCGTATGAGACAGGGTTATCGATTATTAAGAGGTGAGAATCATGAATGAGATGGACAAGAATGCGATAAGCGCCATAAGGATCCTTTCCGCAGACGCTATCCAGAAGGCCAATTCCGGTCATCCGGGACTTCCTCTCGGGGCTGCACCTGCTGCCTTTGAGCTTTTTGCAAGAAGAATTAAGCACAATCCCGCCGACCCCAAGTGGATCAACAGGGACCGTTTCATACTGTCGGGCGGCCACGGCTCCGCAATGCTTTACAGCCTGCTTCATTTGTTCGGCTACGGCCTGACAAAGGAAGATCTGATGAATTTCAGACAGATGGATTCAAAGACACCGGGCCATCCCGAGTATGGTGTGACTATAGGCGTGGACGCCTCCACCGGTCCTCTGGGCGCAGGCATGGGAATGGCCGTGGGTATGGCTATGGCGGAGGCCCATCTTGCTTCGGTTTTCAATAAGGAAGGCTTTCCCGTAGTTGATCATTACACCTTCGTTCTGGGCGGTGACGGCTGCTTTATGGAGGGCATTTCCTCCGAGGCCTTTTCACTTGCCGGTACACTCGGATTGTCAAAGCTCATCGTGCTCTATGATTCAAACCGCATATCCATAGAGGGAAGCACCGATATCGCTTTCACGGAGAGCGTCGCTGCCAGAATGGCAGCCTTCGGTTTCCAGACCCTGGATGTAAAGGACGGAAATGATATCGCAGCTATAGGTGCCGCTATCGAGGAGGCAAAGGCCGATACGGCGAGACCTTCCTTCATCGAGATCCATACCGAGATAGGCTACGGCTGCCCGGCAAAGCAGGGCAAGGCTTCGGCACACGGCGAGCCTCTGGGCGTGGATAATGTCAAGGCCCTCAGAGAGACCCTCGGTTGGCCCTGCGAGGAGGCCTTTGAGGTACCTGCAGAGGTGTATAATTATATCAACGGTTTCGCTACCCGCGGAGCTGCGGCTGAGGAGAGCTGGAATGAGCTCTTCGCTGCTTACTGCGAGAAATATCCGGAGCAGAAGGAGCTTTGGGACAAATATTTCGCCGAATACACCGAAAAAGAACTCATTGACGCTCTGAAGCCTTCTATCGGCGACAAGCCCGATGCTACCAGATCGGTCTCCGGAAAGCTCATGAATGTCCTGAAGGATGTCATCCCCGCCTTTATGGGCGGCTCGGCTGACCTTGCTCCTTCAAACAAGACCGCGCTCAAAGACGCCGGCGATTTCTCAAAGTCTGATTATTCCGGCAGAAATATCCATTTCGGCGTACGCGAGATCGCTATGGCGGCCATTACGAACGGTATGGCTTTGCACGGCGGAGTAAAGCCCTTCGCGTCCACATTCTTCGTATTCAGTGATTATGTAAAGCCCATGGCACGTCTGTCCGCTCTGATGGAACTGCCCGTGACCTATGTATTCACCCATGACAGCATCGGTGTCGGCGAGGATGGTCCTACTCATCAGCCGATAGAGCAGGCTGCGATGTTCCGCGCCATGCCCGGTATCCATGT
>JAZRWL010000257.1:0-3971 GCA_045599685.1 Lachnospiraceae bacterium | reverse complement strand
TTCAGGGCCGCCGCCGCCGAAGGCTTCGGAACGAAGAAAATACTGCGCACGAAATCGTCATCCATTTCGGAAACGAGATCGATCTCAGCGTTTTCCATCACCATCGCGATCGCCGCCGCCTTGTGACCGCCGAGCTCGAATTTTTCATGCACTCTGTCGATGAGATCATGGCTCGTCTTCGCCGTCGTGATCCATTCCTCGAACACTTTGCTGCCGAGGCCCTCATTGCAGGCACCGACAAGAATGATCGTACCGCCTTTTTTTACCGCATGCTTCGAATTGTCGAGAGCCTTCTGTACCTGATAGAGATTGGCATCCTTCGGTGCTCCGCCCTGACTCACAAGGACGATATCGGCCCTCCCGGGGATACTGACACGGTACATGCGGTCGAGATAAGCGCAGGCTTCTCTGTGCGCTTTTACAACATCTCCCGCAACAGTATAAACAATTTTCTTATGCTCGTCAAGAACGGCATTAACTATATAATCCACGCCTACCAGCGCTCCGGCCTCTTCTATATCCTCGCGCACGGGATTTCCCTCGAGGTGTCCGGCATAGGAATCCTCGGAGACCATCATCTTGTGATTCACCTGGATCGCAGCAGGAGTCGAAACGCCCGGCATGATGGCCTTGTATCCGCCCGAATATCCTGCGAAATAATGGAACTCTACATTTCCCAGGCAGATCCTGTAATCCGCCTCTGCCACGACGCGCGTGATGTCCACCGGAGTGCCGTGCGACGTTTTCCCGAAGCTCACACAGTCTGTCGGATCGGAATCCACGACCTTTACCTCCGCATAGCAGCGTTCACCTACGAGATGCTTTTTCTCGTCCTCTGTATGGCCTCTGTGAGAGCCGATCGCCAGCACCACGGTGATGTCCTCGCGCTTCACACCGGCAGCATAGAGCTCGTCGAGCACCGACGGGAGTACGTCTGCGCTCGGGAGGGGACGGCTGATATCGCTCGTCACGATCACGATCTTTTTGCCGACGGGCGCACAGTCGCGCAGCCTCGGAGCTCCGACCGGATGCTGCAGCGCATACCTTACAGCCTCCTCGCCGCGTCTTTCATGCGTGATCTCATTAGCCATGAGCACCTTTACGAGATTCTTTTCGGGGATCTCGACCTCCTGAGTACCCTTGCCGTATCCCAGCTCAATCTTCATCATTTCCACCTGTCGATCAGCTTGTCGATCTCTTCCGTCAGCTTCTTTATATCATTATTGGTAGCGTCCTTCATGCCCCTGATGAGATCTACGAGGCGCTCGCCCGCCTGCACGAGCAGAGTATAGATGCTGCTCGTCTTTTCCTTCTTCGCATCGTCCTTGTCGATCAGGATGCCCGCGGGCTCTTTCGTGTACTCAGCCTTCAGCAGGTCGAATTCCGCTCCCGAATAAGGTGTGCTCGCCGTAAAGCCGTACTGCTTTTGAAGCAGCGCCGTATAAGCCTGCGCGGCGCCGTCCTCGCCGTGATTGACGAAGACCATCTGAGGCTTATCCTTATATGAAGTGATCCATTTTAACAGGCCGTTCATATCGGCATGGCCGCTCTTGCCGCCCATGAAGCCTATCTCGGCATTGACCGTGATCGACTCACCATAGAGCGTGACCTGCTTCGCACCATCATAGAGTCTGCGTCCGAGGGTTCCGTTTGACTGGTATCCCACAAAGAGCACCATGCTCTCCGGGCGCCACAGATTGTGCTTCAGATGATGGCGGATACGTCCCGCGTCACACATACCGCTCGCCGCGATTATGACCTTCGGGACGGGATCGGTATTGATCGCCTTTGAATCGTCTGAGGTCACGGAAAGACGTACGCCCTCGCTCATCAGCGGGTTCTTTCCGCTCTCCACTATCGCTCTCGCCTCATCGTCGAGATAGCTCACATCGACATTTTCGAAGACCTCCGTGGCCTCGTTCGCGAGAGGGCTGTCCACATATACGGGAAAGCCGTAATGATGCTTTACCAGGAAGCGCTCCTTGATTTCTCTGATATAATAGAGGAGCTCCTGTGTACGGCCGACCGCAAAAGAAGGGATGACGACATTGCCGCCGCGGTCGAGCACCTTCTGGATGCATTCCGCGAGGTAGGGGATATTCTCCGTCGCCGCCGCCTCGTGCAGCCTGTCGCCGTAGGTAGACTCCGTTATCACATAATCGGCCTCATCGATATACTGCGGATCCTTTATGATCGGCTGGTCAAAATTGCCTATATCGCCTGAGAAAACGACCTTTTTCGTCACGCCGTCCTCAGTGAGCCAGACCTCGATGCTCGCCGAACCCATCAGATGCCCGGCATCCGTGAATCTGACCGTAACATCGTCCGACACCTCGATTTTTTTGTCGTATTCGCAGGGGACGAAGTATTTCACCGTACGTTCGGCGTCATCTACCGTATAAAGAGGCTCCACGGTGTTTTTCCCGGCACGTTTTGACTTGCGGTTCTGCCACTCCGCATCGCTCTCCTGAATGTGCGCACTGTCACGCAGCATGATACCAGCGAGCTTGCAGGTCGCTCCCGTCGCGAATATGAGTCCCTTAAAGCCCTTCTTCACCAGCAGCGGAATATTGCCGGAATGATCGATATGCGCGTGAGTCAGGAGCACAAAATCCAGTTCCTTCTCGGCTATGGGGAGCGGCTCGTTATAAAATACGTCCTTTCCCTGCTCCATACCGTAGTCCACGAGGCCGTAATGCCCGTTCACCTCTATCAGCGTCGCGCTGCCTGTCACCTCATGCGTGGCGCCCAGGAATGTAAGCTTCATAAGATCACCTGATTTCCGTTTATTTTTCCCGCCTTCACATACCGCGGGGATAATTACCTTTAATAACTTATATTTTACCGCAATCCGACTGTTTTTGCAAGAAAGGGAGGGGAGGGGTCCCGCCGCAAAAATATAACCTTTTCATCCCGCAGCTTCCCCGTTTGTGATATACTGGTTTTGTCCGAAAACTTTTCCACGCGAAAGGAACGTTCATGGGAGCTATATACACCGGCGAAATTAATACTTTCCATCTCATCGACGGCGCGAAACAGGCGCGGGGACTGACCGTGATCATCGATGTTTTCAGGGCATTTTCGCTCGAATGCTGCCTCTACGGCATGGGAGCGGGCCTGATCCGTCCCGTCGGCACGATCGAGGAGGCCTTCGCGCACCGTGACCGCGACCCGGAATGCCTGCTCGCGGGCGAGCGCGGCGGTAAAAAATGCGAGGGCTTTGACTTCGGCAACAGCCCGAGCAGTGTGACCGAAGATGCAGTCCGCGGGAAAACGATAATACATACCACGAGCGCGGGCACGCAGGGAATAATCAATGCTTCCGGCGCGGACGAGCTGCTGACCGGCAGCTTCCTGAATGCGAAAGCGATCGCAAGATACATCAAAAAAGTGAATCCCGACACAGTCTCTCTCGTTGCGATGGGGAATTCCGGCATCCGTCCGGCTAAGGAGGACGAGCTCTGCGCCGAATATATAAAAGCCCTGCTTCTCGGCGAAGAAATGCCCGATCTCGAAGCGCGTCTTGCCGCCCTGCAGTATGACGGCGGAGATCATTTCTTCGACCCGCTGCGCCAGGAGATATACCCTGAGCCTGATTTCTGGCTCTGCATACGTCATGATATCTACGATTTCGTGCTCCGTGTCGAAAAAGACGAACCGGGCTTTTATTCGCACAGGATCGATATCTGAAAAGCGCAGGCGCGCTGATATATAATCCATACAAAAGGAGAACTCTTATGAAAAATTATGAATTCTGGTTCGTTGTTGGAAGTCAGGATCTCTACGGCCGCGAAGTACTCAATACCGTCGATGAACGCGCCCGCGAAATGGCGGCCGCGCTGTCGGAGGCGCTGCCGTATCCGCTCGTATACAAGGTCACCGCGGAATCCTCCGATCAGATCGCTCAGGTGATAAAAGAGGCGAATTACCGCGACGAGTGCGCCGGTATCGTCACCTGGTGCCATACCTTC
>JAZRWL010000256.1:0-6502 GCA_045599685.1 Lachnospiraceae bacterium | reverse complement strand
CGTATGAAACGCTGCAAAGCATAGCGATCATCCTTGATACGAGCCTGGACTACCTGTTCGGACTCTCGCCCGTGGACTGTCCGCTGTCAAAGCTGAGCGGTAGTCAGCTCTGCCTCATAAACCTCGTAAGGCGGCTCGATCCCGCGCGCTCTGCGAGGCTCCTCTCCTCCCTCATGGGAACTCCCTCCGATGCGGTCACTTCACCCTACGGTACGCCTGCTCATAATACTCACTGTCAGGGAAACGATTCACTATCTCCTGGAAGTACTCAGCCGCGCTCCTGTCATTGCCCTGAGCCTCATATGCCATCGCCATGTAATACAGCGCCTGCACATAATCAGGATTCTTGTCCAGACACTGCTGGCAGATCTTTCGCACCTGAGGATATTTGTAATTGTTAAAGGCCGCCACGGCCGCCTCAATTATCTTGTCGAGCAGCTCATCACTGTTGATAAAGGTACCGAGCCTCTCATACTGTGACAGGAAAGCCGCCGACTCGACGACGGAGGGATTGATCTGATCATAGATCTCGATGAGCTCATCCCATTTTTCCTGCTGATACAGCTCGAGAGCCTCCAGTATCCTGTCATAATTCGTGATGCTTCCGTCATCGCCCGTGTATATTTCCATCTGACGCTTGTTCAGAGTGAGCTCGTCCTGGATCGCGGTCAGCTCCGTCTCCAGCCTCAGAATGTCATTATCCTTGTTCTCGACCTTTTCCTTATATGAGATCTCGTTCTGGTTGAGGCTCGTATTGATCTCCCTGTCCGCGGTAGGCTTGATTAGGAAGAAATAGACCGACACACAGATCACGACTCCCGCCAGAAGACCGAGCGCGAATTGCAGCGCCTTTGATTTTTCCTTATAGCCCGGCACCACGACATCCTTGCCGGCACGGCGCAGCTGCTCCTCGTTCAGCCGTTCCTCCTTCGCACTGCGCTTGCTGACCTTTCCCCTGATCTCCTCGAGATACCTCTTGCAGGTGATATTCCCCCTGTCTATCAGCAACGCGCTTTTTAAGAGCTTTCCTGCCTTTGAATACTCATTCTCATGAATGTAGATCAGCGCAAGCAGCTCATATGCCTTGACAAAATGCGGGTGCGAGCTTATCACGCTCTTCAGCTGGATGATCGCGAGATCCGTGCCGTCATGAGCGGCCTGCTCCAGCGCCTGGTTGTAGCCCTTTATCGCCTGGCTCTGCTCCTCAAGGAGCCTCCGGTCGCTGCGCACCTCGTTCAGATACTCGTCCGCCGGATTGTTCTTCGGCTGATAATTCTTGCTTATGACCCAGTGACAGAGCGCCTCGACGGTCTCTCCCAGCTCATAATAGACAAGACCCAGCAGATTCCTCGCGCTGATATTCTTTTTATCGTACTCGAGGCTGCGGCTCAGATCGCGGACGGCTCCGCTCAGATCTCTCACCTTTGCCTTTTCCAGACCGGCGTTATAGTAGGCATTGGAAGTACGCACGATCTTTTTGTATATGGCAATGTTCGCGCCGCAGTGCAGGCAATGCTTACCCGCGCCCAGCACACTGCCGCAGCGATAGCAGATCATGAGCCCTGCTCCTTATCCTTCAGAATCTCCAGCATGATGTCGGTCATATCCTGTGTATTCATATTCATAATGGTATCTTCCGCATTTTCCAGCTCCTTGCTGGGCTTAAACTTTTTTAATTCCTCTTCAAAATCAAGCATTCGCCTCTTCCGTCCTTTCCGTCATAAGCTCAGCGATGTCCTTCACCACATCCTCGATGGTATCGAGCTGCCGGAAGGCGTTCTTCGCCTCCTTCCGCCTTTCACTGTAGGTGAAGCCGTTTTTCCCTCCGAGCAGGACCCTGAGACTGCCCCGGTATTTCGAAAGCAGCCCGGATATCCGCTCCGTATCCACGGGCGCATCCTTATTCACTATGAATCTGACGCCCTCCTTCGTCTCCGCTATTTCCTCGATATACGCACGGTGCGCCTTTGCCTTAATAAGCGCCACCCGCAAAAGCTGCTGAACGCTCTTCGGGACGTCCCCGAAGCGGTCGATCAGCTCATCCTGCATATCGGTGAGATCCTCCTCTGTCTGGATATTGGCGATACGCTGATACACGTTCAGACGCTGCGCCTCGTTCGTGATATACGCCTCCGGCAGATAGGCATCGAGCTCCAGCTCCACCGCCGTCTCAAAGTCATCATTGATTTTTTTTATACCGCGTGCCTCCGCTACCGCATTGCCGAGAAGCTTACAATAGAGATCGTATCCCACGGCCTCCATATTGCCGTGCTGCTCCGCGCCCAGGACATTTCCGGCGCCGCGCAGCTCGAGATCCCGCATGGCAATCTTTATGCCGCTGCCGAGCTCCGTATATTCTCTTATCGCCATGAGACGCTTTTCCGCGATCTCCTTCAGCATCTTGTCCTTGCGGTAAAACAGGAAGGCGTAGGCTGTGCGATTCGAGCGCCCGACGCGGCCTCTCAGCTGATAGAGCTGTGCCAGCCCGAAACGGTCGGCGTCATGTATCAGTATCGTATTTACATTGGAGATATCCAAACCGGTCTCGACGATGGTGGTGGATACCAGGACGTCAATATCTCCGTTTACAAAATCGAGCATAATGCTCTCGAGCTCATGCTCCTTCATCTGGCCGTGGGCAAAGGCCACTCTCGCTTCCGGCACGAGGGCGGCGACATGAGCAGTCATTTCACGGATCGCGCGGACCTTGTTGTATACAAAATACACCTGCCCGCCGCGTGCAAGCTCCCGTCCTATGGCCTCACGTATGATCTCGTCATGGTATTCCATGACATAGGTCTGTATCGGCAGACGGTCGACAGGCGCCTCCTTCAGCACGCTCATATCGCGCACGCCGATAAGGCTCATATGCAGCGTACGCGGAATAGGCGTCGCCGTGAGTGATAATACATCCACCGTCTGCTTCAGTTTCTTAATTTTTTCTTTATCCGCTACGCCGAAGCGCTGCTCCTCATCTATCACAAGCAGGCCGAGGCGCTTGAAATCCACGTCCTTTGACAAAAGCCGGTGCGTCCCGATGACGATGTCCACCTTACCTTTCTTCAGTTCCTCGACCGTCCACTTCTGTTCGGCGGGCGTACGGAAGCGGCAGAGCAGATCGACGCTCACCGGGTACTGCTGCAGCCTTTCGCGGAATGTATTGTAATGCTGCTGCGCCAGTATCGTCGTCGGCACGAGGTAGGCCACCTGACGATTGTCCTGAACTGCCTTAAAGGCTGCTCTTATCGCGATCTCCGTCTTTCCGAAGCCCACATCGCCGCAGATCAGGCGGTCCATGATCTTGTCGCTCTCCATGTCGGCCTTCGTCGCTTCTATCGCCGTCAGCTGGTCCGTCGTCTCCTCATAAGGAAACTGTTCCTCGAATTCGCGCTGCCAGACGGTATCGGGTCCGCAGGCAAAGCCGTTATTGCCGAGACGGGCGGAATACAGCTTTACAAGATCGTCCGCGATGTCCTTTACCGCCTTCTTGACCCTGGTCTTCGTGCGATGCCATTCATTGCCGTTCAGATGACTGAGCTTCGGTATCGCGTCCGAATCCTTGTCGGCATATTTTCTCACGAGATTCATCTGCGTGACGGGAATATAGAGATTGCCTCCGTCTCCGTAGGTGATCTTCATATAATCCTTCGTGACTCCGCCCACCTCCATGCGGGTGGTGCCGTTGTATATCCCCAGCCCGTGATTTTCATGGACGACATAATCTCCGACCGAAAGCTCCGTATAGTCCGAGATCTGCGTGCCCTCGCGGGTCACGGTGCGCCGCTTCGGGATCTTTTTGCCGAACATGTCTCCCTCGGAGATCACATAAAAGCGGAGCAGCGGATATCCGAAGCCCTTGTGCAGATTGCCCGGCATTACCGCCACGGAGCCCTCCGGCACACTGACCTCGTTCTCTCCCGTAAAGAAAGCGTTCACCTCATATTCACGCAGATCCTCCGTCAGACGCTTTGCCCTCGTGAGCGAACCCACCAGGAGAATGACGGAAGACTTTGACTTACGCCATTCCTTCAGATCCGATACCAAAGTGAGGAACTGACCGTTATAGGAAGGCATGGTCTGCGCCTGTATCTGATATTTTACGAGGGGCTTAAAGCCCTCCTGGCTCTGATCGATGCCGACGAGCGCCACAGCTCGCGGCGCATTCAGTCTCTCGAAGACCTGCTCCACGGAATACAGCGTCGGAACATTCTCCGGCGTATCAAAGCCCTCCTCCAGGCGGTGCAGCATGCTTTCCTGGAATTCCTTCGTCACGAGCTCTGTCTTTTCATATAGCCGCTTCGGCTCATCCAGCAGGATCGGCACATCCGCGGGAAAATAATCTATGAAGGAAACGTCCTCGCCCGCCGCTATCAGCGCCTCCTCACCCGCCGGGAATATCGAGATACTGTCGAGCTCGTCTATGGAGCGCTGACTTTCCGGGTCAAATACGCGGATCGAATCTACCTCATCGCCCCAGAGCTCTATACGGAACGGCGCTTCCTCGGTGAGCGCGTAAACATCCACTATGCCGCCGCGAACAGCAAACTGCCCGGGTGCGTTCACCTCAGCCACACGCTCATAACCGCAGCGGGCAAGCCCGTCCTCAAGCTCCTTTAAGTCCAGCTCACCGCCGGAGGTAACCTCTATCACCATATCCAGCACGCGCTCGGCGGGATTCAGCCTTTCTATCAGTGCGTCTATGCTGGTGACGATGAGTCCGCGCCCCTCGGTGATGATCCTGCGCACGGTGGTCATGCGCCTGGCAGTGATCAGCTTTCCGCTCACATCCGCCTGATAAAACAGCAGATCCTTCGCCGGGAATACATATGCGTCCTCTCCGAAACAGGCCGCGTCCTCGGCTATCTCGGCAGCCCGCTGTTCGCTGTAGGTCACGAAGAGCTTCAGCGGATATCCCTCAGTCAGTTCCGTCGCCATATGCACGAGCTGCGAGCCGATGCAGCCCGCCATCACGATCGGCCCCTTATTCTTTTTTATTGCCTCCCGACATTCGGAAAAGCCGAGCGCATCCTTTAACGGACTGTTAAACTTCTTTGTCAACCGTAACGCTCCTCTTCATGCCGTTGTATTTGTTCATTGCTGCTTCGATCCCCTCTGTCACGAAGCAGAGCGCCGCCTCCCCAGCGGTAAGCAGGGACTCGTCCACGAGCTTTCTTTCCTCCGCGCAGTAACCCCCGAGCACAAAATCCACCAGATCCCGCTCGCCGGGCTTTCCCGCGCCTATGCGAAGTCTCGCGTAATCCTGTGTTCCCAGGTGAAGGGCTATGCTTTTCAGGCCGTTGTGGCCTCCGTCGCTCCCGCCGCGTCGCAGCCGCAGCACGCCGGTGTCGAGATTCACATCATCCACGAGTATCAATATATCGGAAAGCCCTACTCCGTAATAATCGGCCAGCGGCCTGACGCTCTCGCCGCTCAGGTTCATAAAAGTCTGCGGTTTTACGAGCAGCAGCTTCGTACTGTCATAATAAGCCGCGCCCGTGAGCGCCCGCTTTTCGTTTTTCGCCACGGTCACGCCGAGCCTTTGCGCGAGCATATCTATCGCATCGAAGCCCAGATTGTGACGTGTATGCGCATATTTCCCGGAAGGATTCCCGAGACCCACTATCATTTTCATATTATTTCCCGTTAACTGACGATCCCGGCGCGTCACGGCCTTCCCCGCCGCGCCCCGCCGTCAAACAAAATTTTCTCGGATATCATTGTAGCACACGGGCGGTACACGCGCCACATAAAATAAAATGACGGAGTAACGGGCTTATAATATGCCCGGCGGGCTGTATTCCCCGTTTTCTGCGATCCCGCGATCCGGCGGAGCACGCCATATAAAAGCAGCCGGGTATCTGCGTACCCGACTGCCTTTATCGGTTATGAATAATAAAACACTCTGTTTACTTCGCCGAATATACGAGACGGCCCTCTCTGTAGGTGGCCTTGATGTCCTTGATATTCTTGATATTCTGGGTCAGATCTCCGCCAACTACGAGCAGATCCGCGCAAAAGCCCTTTTTCAGTCTGCCGGCGACATTCTCGATATCGAGGACCTCGGCGGAGTTGACCGTAGCTGCCTTCAGCGCTTCCATGGGATCCAGACCGTACTCGACCATATGAAGGATCTCTTCTCCTACAGGGGTCAGCGGCAGATCCTCAGTGACCATATCGGTACCGACGCAGATCTTGATACCGGTGGCCGCGATCTCTGCGAAATGCTCCTTGTATCTCTGTGCAGCGGAGGAAATGAAGCCGTAGTTCATCGCGAATTTTCTCTTCTCGGATACGGTGCGCTCGCTTTCGGGCTTGTCCATGATCTTCCTCAGGAAGCAATGCGGATCCTCAAACAGGAAGAGGTAGGCTACGATCGTAGGCACCCAGACGATACCCTTGTCGCGGGCACGCTTTGCCTGCTCGACAGTCATGAAAGTACCGTGCTCGATCGTATCGACGCCCGCTACGATACTGCGCTCAACGGTGAGCTCGCTGCCTGCGT
>JAZRWL010000255.1:0-2225 GCA_045599685.1 Lachnospiraceae bacterium | reverse complement strand
ACACCGGCTGATCCGAGGAGGCCGAAATAATATATCTTTTTACGGCTGCGGTTATCGAGGAACCACGCCGCAATAGGCTTTGTGATGAGTGAAAGCGCCGCGAATATGAATGCGGCGAGGCCGATATCCATCTCGGTGCCGCCCATCTTGGTGAGATAGAGGGCAAAAGGCGATGTGAACGCATTGCTCGAGCTGACCCAAATAAAATTGGCGCAGAAGATCTTAACGAAGTTTTTGGTCCAGAGACGATCCTCCGGTGGTGTTGAAGATTTCAGATGCATTGTTTTTATAATAAAAAGATCACAGCGGCCAGAACACGTCCCGGAAAAGTACCGGCTAAACACGGGCTCCGACCGGCGGCGCCATCCGGATTGCACGTCAGCTGCGCCGGAAAACAAGCGCGGAGCCGACGGTATTATCACCCGGAAAACTAAATATTCTCAATCATGGTCAGGCAGAGAGATTATCTGTCTTTTCCGCCCTCTCATGCCATACAGAACTCCTCACACTTCGTAATAGGTGGTCCTGCCCGTGCCTCATCATATCTCCTCATGACTGCATGAAGGATATCGCCCACTTTAACAAAATACCGAGGCAGCCCTTATACCGGGCCGCCTCGAAAGCACTTTTATTTATCAGTCGTCAAGCTTGATACCGCTCAGCAGATCTCCCAGGCTCGTAGTGGCCTTAACTCCCTCACTGTAGTTGAAGCTCTCTTCTCTCTCACGACGCTCTCTTCTCTCGCCGCGCTCGGGACGGTCACCTCTGGCATGTTCGGGACGGTCGCCTCTGGGGGCTCTCGCGGGAGCCTCTTCAAGAGCCTTCATGCTCAGGCTGATCCTGCCATCCTTCTTGCCGATGACCTTTACCTTTACCTCGTCTCCCTCATGGAGCACGTCGGCGGGCTTTTCAACTCTCTTGTAGCTGATCTGAGATACATGCAGCAGACCTGACATTCCGCCCTCAAAAGCGATGAATGCGCCGTAATCCTTGAGTGACTCAACCTTTCCGTCGAGCACTGCGCCCTCCTGGACTGCTTCCAGAGCCGCCGCTCTGGCTTCTCTCGACTTCGCTCTGGCAGCATCCCTGCCGGATAGAACGAGCTTCTTGTTCTCTCTGTCGGCTGTGATAACGATGACCTCAACAGCCTTTCCTTTATATTCATCGAGATTCTCCACATAGCCGGCGGCCAGCTTCGAAGCGGGAATAAAGGCCCTGATCTCGTCTACAAAGGCTACTACGCCTCCCTTTACCACGCTGTCGACCTTTACTTCGAAAAGGGTCTTATCAGCAAGCATCTGCTCGAACTTGTCCCAAACGGGATCATCGTTCTTCGGCGGGCCCTTCTTGATAGAAGCTTCCAGCTCTGCCTTGTAATCCTCCATGGTCTCAGAGGTGGGCTCTGTCTTAGCTTCTACTGCCGCTTTGGCTTCGTCCGCAGCTGCCTGTACCGCCTCGGCTTCAGCTGCGACTGTCTCTGCCGCTGCCTCGACCTTTTCCTCTACTGTGTCCTTGATGTTCTCGATGTCCATAGATATCTCCCAATCTCCTTTCATACCGCGCCTTTCATGGGTTTTTTAAGGCACTGGCATATACCGCTACGTATTGTAGCATCACGGTGCGCAATAATCAACGACTTTCAGCTATATCTTAAAAGTGCCGACAGCGCTTTTTACGTGCTTATTCAGTTACCGCGTCGTACTGGATCGAGGTCACGGAATCATCCTCGAATACGACGGTAAGACTCGTCTTTCCGCTCTCATAGATAAAAGCCTTCGGGGTCTCCTCCGCGGGAGTTCCGAGCTTTGCCGATACATCGGCCTTCGCCGTCCCGATAGCGATGCCCTCGGCGGTCTCTACCGTATCGTCCATGAGCTGAACTGAAAGGATATAATCCACTCCGTCCACCGGATAAGTGAGCACTACGAAGCTGCCGTAGTTGTATTCCTTGTCAAGGCCCTTGAAGGCGCAGCTTTCGGACTCGAAATAGCTGTAATCATCGCCGAGAGCCTTTATTATGGCATCTGCCTCGGCATTGAGCGTGACCTTTACGCCTTTTGCCTCAAAAACATATTCCGCCGCCTGCTGCTCTGCCTTCGTCTCGACCGCTGCAGCCGTAGTCTCCTCCGAACCGCCGCAGCCGCAGAAAACAAGCGCGAGCGTCAGCAATGCTATAAGTGTCTTTTTCATTCCGTTTCCCCCTTTTCAACAGGACGGCCGCCGTA
>JAZRWL010000254.1:0-3536 GCA_045599685.1 Lachnospiraceae bacterium | reverse complement strand
CGGTTACGAACAAAAAATACGGGAATATATGGAATTTTGCCGCGAGATCGACAGTAAATGACTGTTTTTTGTGGCAAAGATCCGATATCTGTTGTATATTATCATAGGGAGATACCATGAAAGAAAAGATCGGCAGATTGTCCAGAGGTATAGTTGAATCCGTAAAAACAAAGGTCACTCTTGTTCCGTCATCAATAGAGGCGACCGTTGTATACGCGAGCCCGTTCAACGGAGAGTTCCGCATAGTAAACGAAGACCGTCTGGGCTTCCGTGGTATCGTTTATTCCTCAGATCCGCATGTAGTACCCGCAAAAAGCTTTTTCTCAGGGACGGAGGCAGTCATCCCCTATACCATAAGGGTCGATGATACGCTTTATTCTGATATGATAGAAGGGGCTTTTTCCATAGTCTCGAGCTTCGGTGAATATTCTCTGCCTTACAGGATCAGGGTATTTCATGAGACTGACAGCCGGGATGAGCTCATAGAGGACCTGCAGCATTTTGCATCATACGCCGATACCGACCCGGAAAAGGCTCTCGCGTTCTATGGTTCTCCCGATTTCATGAAGCTCCCCGAGATGAAAGAGCTCCGCAACCAGATGCTGTATCACACGCTCGCAGCGGGAGATTCGCCGCGTGCAGCGATGGAGGAGTTCCTTTCCGCAGCGGGGGTGAAGGCTCATGCCTGTGCCGAGCCGGTAAACAGCGAGCTTTCATTTTCAGAAGCTCCGACCGGTTCGCAGACCCTGATGCTGATCAAAAAGGTGCGCGGTTATGTCAGATATTCCGTAGAGACCGACTGTGATTTCATAAGGATAGCCACCGGATATGTGACAGACGAGGATCTCGCGGGAGATGTCTGCAGTCTCAGATATACGATAGATCAGGCGCGTCTGCGCTGTGGTACGAATACCGGACATATAATATTAAGGGATCCGCATGGTGAGATCAGTGTCACGGTGACGGTAGATACAGACAGGGAGAGCGGCGGCGCCGATGAGAGAAAACAGCTGACTGCCGCATATACGAGGGCGCATCTCAGGGTGCTTTCGGACAGCGCGGACAGGGAGGCGGCGGAGCAGATGTATGACGCCGCTGAGAAGATCTATTCCTCGGGCAAGTCGACTCTTCGCGATCTTCTGATGAAGATCGAGGCGGAGCATTATATCGGAAATGATGAGGAGGCAGCGTCTCTTCTTCAGAAGCTCGCGACACGTATCAGACCTTATGCCGCAAAGGATGTAGAAGCCTTTGTCTATTTTTACTATCTCGTCTGGCTCGTGGAGCGAAGATATACAAAAAAGAACAAGCTTCTGGAGCTCATCGGTAAGTGCGAGCAGCGAAGCATAAAGAGCGCGGTCATTACGCTGATAAGACTGAATGTGGATGAAGCCCTTGATCCGGGAGAGCGTATCGGGATACTTTACAGTCTCTATGACAAGGGCGTGGATACGCCGTATCTTTATTTTACGGCGCTGAAGATATACCTGGATCATCCAGAGAGACTGAAGATACTTGACATTTTTGAGATCCGTACCATCATTTTCGGACTGAAAAATGGTGGTATGACGCTTGCGCTTGCCCGAGAGACTGCACTGCTTACAAGGCAGCTCAGACTCTGCCCCGATATTCTGGTAAGTATGATGACCCAGCTGTATGAGGCCTTCCCGGAGGACGAGATCCTGATGGCGCTCATATCGGTCCTTATAAGGGCAGGCAGGACGGAGGAGTCGTATTTCTGCTTCTTTGATGAGGCCGTGCGCAGAGATCTGCGTATAGCGGGTCTGTATGAACATTACCTGGCCGCCATGCCCGACGATTATCGCGAGGCCTTTCCCAGAGAGATATATCTTTATTACACTTATAACAGCCCCGCTGACCAGCGCTCGAGGGAGCTCCTGTACCGGAGCGTGCTGGAAAACTTCTCGAATGACTCGTCCATACTTGAGGCCTATCAGCCGCAGATCAGTGAATTCGCAGCTGAACAGCTGCTTTCGGGCCGTATCAATGAGGACCTTGCGCTGATATATGAGACATACCTCAGCCCTGAGCTCATAGATGAAAAAACGGCCGCTGTGCTCCCTCCGCTTCTGAAGACCCATCTGATCCGGACCGATTTCGACCGCTTCCGCCGCGTCATAGTCTGCTACGGAGAACTGAACGGCGAGCAGAGTGTCGAGCTTAATAACGGCTGCGCGTATGTGCCTTTATATACCGGATGCTGCGAGGTGTTTTTTGAAGACCGTCTCGGCATCAGGTATGCGGGCATACCCTTTGAGAAGATCAATCTAATGACCGATCCGTCTGTACTCATAGAGCGCTGCGAGCAGCTGCGCCCCGATGACCCGCTTTCGCGTCTGAAAGATACCGAGGTTTGTCTTAACGCCGAAACGCCCGACAGAGATCAGCTCGAGCTTCTCATAGAAATGTCAAAAAAAGATGGCATCAGCAGTTTTTACAGGAGCATGATGGTATCGACCGTCATAAATCGTCCCGACTGGAAAAGCCTTAACGGCTGCGCTGATCTGCTGCTCAGTTGCCTGGAGAGTGAAAACCTGCTGCCTGAGGATAAGGCGGCACTGACAAGCGCGCTTATATATCAGGGCTGCTTCGATGAGAGTTTTGAGCTCGCGGGGGAGTGTTCTTATATGAATATCCCGCGAGAGGATTTGCTGAGGCTATGCGATCACCGTATAGAAAAGGTCAATTACGGGTTTGATGAGTTTATCCTCGAGATAGCGCGATATCTTTTCAAACACAAGACCTGCGACAAAACTACCGTTTCCTATATGTGCAGGCATTACAACGGTCTCAGCCGCGACATGCTGAAGGTTCTGCGGACGGCGCAGAGGCTGCATGCCGATACAGCGGATATGGCGGAAAGGCTGTTCGCGCAGATGCTCTTTACGGGCACGAAAACCGGGCTCGATACCGCCTACAGATATTATACAGACGGCGGTGGGCATGAAAAAATGCTCGTTGAAGCCTATTATGTGACAAAATGTCATTATTATTTCGTGAATGACGAAGCTCTGGATGACGAGCTCTTCGGGGCGATTTTCGGATATCTGAAGACACTTTATCCAGACGGGAACGGTATTCCCGCCGTTTTGATGCTCGCCGTCACGAAGTATTTTTCCATGCAGGAGGCTCTGCCGGAGGACGCCCGCCCGCTATGCGAACTCATGGTGCGTAATCTAATCAAAAAGGGCTTATATTTCCCTCATTACAAGAGGTTATCGCCATTCATCTGTATCCCGAGAGAGATCTGCGACAAGACCATCGTATCGTACAAGGCGCAGGAGGGGGATACGGTCGTGCTGCTTTTATATCGCAGCGGCGTGTCAAAAGATCCGGTATATCTCGAGATGAGCCATGCCTACGGCGGGATTTTTACGAGGCCCGTGCTGCTGTTCTGCGATGAGCATCCCGGCTATGTCATAAGAGTGGAAAGAAACGGCGAGCAGCGAGTGGTCGAAACCGGAGAACTTTATCCGGACATCACGAGGACGGGGGACACATTGAGATTTTCACAG
>JAZRWL010000253.1:0-2746 GCA_045599685.1 Lachnospiraceae bacterium | reverse complement strand
ATATCCCCTTCCTCGGGTGGTGGATGCAGCTTTTGGGCTGCGTCTTCCTCGACCGGAGCAACCCCACGGCCGGGCTGAAGGCCATACTGCAGACAGCTGAGCTGATCAAGTCGCGAAGGCCAATGTGGATCTGTCCGGAGGGGACACGAAGCAAAACAGATCATGTGCTGCCCTTCAAAGAAGGCAGTTTCAAGATCGCGGAACGTGCCGACTGCCCCGTCGTCCCCGTGGTATTCAATAATACCGACGACATCTGGGAAAAGCACTTTCCGTGGCTTTCTCCCGCTCACGTCGTGATCACGGTCGCACCTGCAGTCGATTATTCATCGATGAGCAGGGAGGAAAAGAAGCAGGCGGCAGATAAGATCCACGACCGCATCTCCGAAATCTACGAGAAAGTGAATGCTGAGTGAGCCCGCAGGACTTCAATGCCTTCCCGAAAAAACGCTGCTTCAGTGAATAAGCTGATCACTGTCGTTTTTCATGAAAAAGAATAACCTGCCGGAAGGAAAATTAATTCTTTCCGGCAGGTCTTGCTTTGCGGAATACTGTCCTTTGCGGTTGTACCGCTATAGGTACTCCTCTATCAGTTCTCCTGCTGATAGCTGGGCTTTTCGATCTGAACGATAGCCTGCTTCTGCATGGGGATACGGCAATTCTTGTTGCTTCCGAACTCAACGATAACGGTATCGTCGGTGATGTCGATGATAACGCCGTAAAAGCCGCTCGTGGTAAGTACGGAATCACCGATCGCCATTGAATTGTAAAGCTGAGCCTGCTGAGCCTTCTGCTTCTTCTGAGGACGGATCATCAGGAAATAGACAAAAGCCACGATCGCTACGACATAGATGATGAGGATGATTGTGCCGTTGTCGCCGCGGCCGGTACCATCCGCAGCAGCCTGAGCCTGGGGAGCGCATCCCGCCAGTGACAGCGCCGTAATGCATGTAGCAAGGATTGCCGAAAGTTTCTTCATTTGGGACCTCCTAAGTCTTCCAGTTTTTTCTTTTTGTATTCAGTCCAATTATCGTCTTCGATAGCAGTACGAATATCAGACATCATTCTATTATAAAACCGCAGATTATGCAAGACACATAATCTCATTCCGAGCATCTCTCCCGATTTCAGAAGATGCCTGATATAGGCTCTGGAATACCTGCGGCAGGCGGGACAGTCGCAGCCATCCTCTATGGGACGTTCGTCACGCTCATACTGCGCATTGAAGAGATTCAGCTTGCCGCGGCTCGTGTAAACATGCCCGTGTCTGCCGTTCCGCGTCGGATAAACACAGTCGAAAAAGTCCACTCCGCGGTCCACCGCCTCGATGATATTGGCAGGCGTGCCCACGCCCATCAGATATGTAGGCTTGTCATCGGGCAGATAAGGCACCACCTCATCGAGGATGCGGTACATTTCCTCAGTCGGCTCTCCCACGGCCAGACCGCCGACGGCGTAACCGTCCAGATCCATCTGCGATATCGTCTGCGCATGCTCGATACGGATATCGGCATATGTACTGCCCTGATTGATGCCGAAAAGAAGCTGTGAAGGATTCACCGTATCCGGCAGAGCATTCAGTCTTTTATGCTCAGTGATACACCTTTCAAGCCATCTGGTCGTGCGGTCCACGCTGCGCCGCACATAATCACGCTCGGACGGATTGGGGATGCACTCGTCAAAGGCCATAGCTATGGTCGAACCGAGATTCGACTGGATACGCATGCTTTCCTCCGGTCCCATGAAGATCTTGTGGCCGTCGATATGCGAGTTGAAGCGTACGCCCTCCTCGGTGATCTTGCGGAGCCCCGCCAGCGAAAACACCTGAAAACCACCGGAATCAGTAAGTATCGGTCTGTCCCAGGACATGAACCGATGCAGTCCTCCCATGCTCTTTATAAGCTCGTCGCCCGTACGCACATGCAGATGATAGGTATTCGAAAGCTCCACCTGTGTGCCGATCCCCTCGAGATCCTCCGTGGAAACGGCCCCTTTGATAGCGCCTACGGTGCCGACATTCATGAATACCGGCGTCTCTATAACTCCGTGCACCGTTTTCAGACGCGCACGCTTTGCTCTTCCGTTTTTCTTTATGATTTCATACATAGTGAGGCAAGTATATATGAGAGCATATCGGATTTCAAGACTTTTGAGGAACAGCGGGGCGGACCGTCCCGTACTCGAAGCATAAAAAAATATCGCATTTACCGTACAATAGCTGTATAATGTAACCAACATAATACAGGAGGTCACCACATGCCCTGCACAACTCTCTTAGTAGGAAAAAACGCTTCATATGACGGCTCCACAATGACCGCAAGAGATCACGATTCCGGATCCACCACCTTCGATCCGAAGAAATTCATCGTGATACAGCCGGAAGATCAGCCCCGTCATTATACTTCAAAAATAGCTCATCTCACGATCGATATCCCCGGTGAGCCCATGCGCTATACCGCGATCCCCAATGTACTTCCGGATAACGGCATCTGGGCCTCTGCAGGCGTGAACGAGCTCAATATCTCCATGACCGCCACTGAGACGCTCACCTCCAACGAGCGCGTGCTGGGTGCCGATCCCCTCGTGGAATATGTCCCTGCAAAGGGCGGCGAGCCCGAGATCCCCGGCGGTATCGGTGAGGAGGACATGGTCACACTCGTTCTCCCCTATATCCGCTCGGCCCGTGAAGGCGTCGTGCGTCTCGGAAGCTTCCTCGAAAAGTACGGCACCTATGAGATGAACGGCATCG
>JAZRWL010000252.1:0-2981 GCA_045599685.1 Lachnospiraceae bacterium | reverse complement strand
GAAGCAGAGCAAAAGGAACTCTCGAAATTCGTATCGGAAACAGAAGCCGAAATCCAGACGGCGAAGCAGGATGTGGTCGATCTGAAAGCGTTTCTTGAAAATATCCGTGAATGTACCGATATTCAAAAACTCACCCCAACGCTTGTAAATACGCTCATTAAGAAAATAGAGATATTCAACAGCGTAAAAGGCGAGGACGGAAAGAAGCACGTACCGATCACAATTCACTTTCGATCGGTGGATATCGTTACCGTTCCCGACGAAGAAGAGATCATTGCCGCTATGGAAGAAATCCGCAGCAACCCCACGAAAGTGGCGTAAAACAAAGGAAAACGGTGCAACCCAACCGGATTGCACCGTATCCTACATACGACTGTCCTTAAGAGCACCGCTCAAATACCTACTCTTTTTCGGTAGAGTCCTCCGTCTTTTCAAAGGTCATTTCCGTCCCCGTCGTATCGGTCAGCACGAGCACCCCGCCCTTGATCGTGGCAGGCATCCCCTGTCCGTCCACGGTAAAGGTATAGCCGTCACCCTCCGCGTCCTTTGCGTAGGTCCCGATGAAGCCGATCTGCGGCATGACCTCGGAGCTCAGGGAAAAATTGCCCTTTTCATCCAGCAGCACCGTAATGAATTCTCCCGAATAACCGTTCTGCTTCATTATCGCTTCCATCTGCTGTGAGGTCGTGACATTTCCCGTCTCATCTTTCATCGTGGTAAGAACGTACTTTCCGGGGATGGTCGTATCTTCGGAACAGGCGGTGAGAATGAAGACCGCGCCGAGAAGCGCAAGGAGCATGATCAGCTTTTTCATATTTAATATCTCCGTTATGATAATAAGGTGCACCGTGAGCCGGTACAGACCTCAGTAATATATCACATCCTGACTGACAGGTACAGTCATATCTCCCAGAGCCTTTCCTGTCTGTGCCCGATCACCGCGGTGCCCTTTTCCGAAACGAATACGTCATCCTCGGTGAATACATATATCTCCTGCCCGTCCCAGTCGGCTACAGGGACCTTCGCATTCAGTTCCATCACGTAGCAGCAGTTTTCTCCGATCAGGTATTCTCCCAGCGGTATGACATCCTCCGTCGCGCCGTAATGCCCGATGCAGGCTCCCGCACCGTGGCAGCAGGTACCGAGCGAATGTGAATAGACCATGGCATTGATGCCGGCTGCCTCTGCCTTTTTCAGGATCTCGTGCCAGATGATATTGCCCTTCACGCCAGGACGGACGGTCGACAGGTAGATATCCTGCAGTGCGAGCACGGTGTCAAAAGCTTTTTTGATGCCAGCGGGCGCTTCTGTCTCACCCTCGCGGAGCATATATGTGAGATACTGCATATCGGA
The DNA here is from genome assembly GCA_045599685.1 of Lachnospiraceae bacterium. Classification (GTDB taxonomy): domain Bacteria; phylum Bacillota; class Clostridia; order Lachnospirales; family Lachnospiraceae; genus UBA3774. The sequence continues at coordinate 1,628 of JAZRWL010000252.1, read as the reverse complement.
TTCGAGCCCCATATAACGGATCCCGAAATCCACATGCAGCAGATCGCCGTCCTCTATGACGCAGCCCTCACATCCCAGTCCGTAGCGCATCTCGTCGAGACCGCGCCGCTGCAGATCCACATCGGGACCCCAGGTATAGCCTACGCCTCTGTCGCGCATCGCCTGACGCAGCGTCCACTCAAGGTCCGCCGTGGTCGTGACTCCGGGAATGATATTCTCCCTTGTCATCACTTCATAATATATCTCGCGCGCGATCGCGCAGATCTCCTCATAATGCTCCATCTCCGCCGGTACGCGCGTCTCCAGATAACGGATCGCAAGCTTTTCGGCGCTCACGAAGCGTTCCTTCCAAGCTTCACCCAGCGCCGAGACGAGCTTTTCAAAACAATTCAGACTCATCGTATCGATGAAGCCGTACTCCGAAGAACGGTTGACGCCGATATTGCGCGGAGCCTTTTCCTTTATCAGACGGGCTATCGCCTCGCTCCCCGTCTCGCCGGGCTTTTTCACGCCCCTGAAGCGCCCTCCGAGGCTGCCGCCCTCCGCTGTATCGCCGTAAAAGCCGAGCCCCTCCGGTTCTCTGCATACCGCCAGCATCACTTCCTTCAGCGGTCTGTCCGCCAGAAAAAGGTCGAACAGCGCATCCTCCTCGAAGCCTCCTCCGGTAATGAGCCACATGTCGATGCCCGCTTCATCCATCAGGCGCGGCAACAGACTGTCCAGCCTGCAGTCGATCACCAGTTTTCTGCGGGCATGTTGTTCCTTTTCCGATCGAACACGTATCATTTTCCCTCCCAACTGCCCGCGGGCTCTGTTTTTCGTCCCGGGGCTGCGATCTCATTTTATCAGAGCCGCAGTCAATGTCAAACCTCACTGACGCTGTCCGTCCCGCGGCCGGGTGCTTTCGCGCCGATCCAAAAAAACTGTTCCCAGACTATTGATATCCTACTTGATTTTGTATATTCTATTCTTAATTGCAGCAGGTGGCTGTCGGCGACCCGACGCAATAATCGATTCCTCGAAAGGAAAATAATATCATGAAAAACCGTCTTGAGACTATCCAGAGCACCATCCTGATGGGCGCAGGTCCCAGCAGCGTAGCGCCGTCCACCTACAACGCCATGGCTCATGGCACCATCGGTCACCTTGATCCTACCTTCGTGGCACTGATGGATGAGATCAAACAGATGCTCCGCACAATCATGCATACCAGAAACGAAGTCACCGTTCCCATCTCCGGCACAGGCTCCGCAGGTATGGAGACCGCTTTCGTAAATATGGTAGTACCCGGAATGAACGTGCTCATTCTTGAAAACGGCGTTTTCGGAAACCGCATGGCTGATGTCGCAGACCGTCTCGGCGCCAATGTCAACAAGGTCGAGTGGGAATGGGGCACCCCGGTCGTCGTAGAGGATGTGAAAAAGCTCCTCGCCGAGAAAAAATATGATATCGTCGCGATAGTCCATGCGGAGACCTCTACCGGCGTATGCAACCCCGTACAGGAAGTCGGCGACCTCGTCGCTGAGACCGGCGCGTTCTATATCGTAGATACCGTTACGAGTATCGGCGGCATCCCCGTTCTCGTAGATGACTGGCATGCCGATGTCTGCTACGCAGGCTCACAGAAG
>JAZRWL010000251.1:0-2591 GCA_045599685.1 Lachnospiraceae bacterium | reverse complement strand
AGATCGTCTATGAGTTCCTGCGCCCCGGTCTCATCGAGCAGGCCCATTTCCATATCCCTCTCGATATATATATCAAAGAAGGTGGAGGTACGCCCAAAGGACATCGCTGCACCGTTCTGCTCCTTGTTCGCGGCGAGATATCCGAAATATGTCCACTGGATCGCTTCCTTCGCAGTCGCAGCGGGACGCGAGATGTCGATCCCGTACATGGCGGCCATTTCCTTCAGCTTTCCGAGGAAATTGATCTGCTGGTAAAGCTCCTCCGACAGGCGGATATTATCGACATCCATGAAATTCTCGCCGATCCTCCGCTTATCCTTCTTTTTCTCCCCGATGAGTACATCAATGCCGTACAGCGCAACACGCCTGTAATCTCCGATGATCCTTCCGCGTCCGTAGGCGTCGGGAAGTCCGGTGAGCAGGGCGCAATGGCGGGCGGGCTTCATTTCATCGGTATATACACGGAACACGCCGTCATTATGCGTCGTCCTGTAGGTGAAATATTCTTCTATACGATCGGAAATCCTGTATCCGTATGCCTCGCAGGCGGAGCGGGCCATACGTATGCCGCCGAAGGGATTGACACCGCGCTTCAGCGGCTCATCAGTCTGAAGACCTACTATGAGATCCTCGTCGGTAAGATATCCCGGCGCGTAATTGCAGAGCGATGAGACCGTCGAGGTATCGATCGACAGGACTCCTCCTTTCTCCTGCTCGAGCTTTTTCAGACGTTCGAGCTCGGCAAGTGCGCGCTTCGTGCGCTCCGTAGCGCCTGCGAGGAATGCGGCATCTCCGGTATAAGGAGTATAATTCTTATCGATAAAGTCACGGACATTGATGCCCTCCTGCCAAGCGCCTGCCGCAAAGCCGTTCCATTCGTCAAATTTCATAGCAATCACCCTTTCAAAATACAAAAGGGTAACTCCCATAATGAAGAGTTACCCAGACGGTCGGTACATATCCTGCCCGAGGCACTGTGTCGATTCACATTCCGTCAGCATCGGGGAGGTTCGTTTTGTATATATATTTTATTTCGACGAGTCCCTATTGTCAATAGTGCCGCCGCCTTTCAATGCACGGTTCTGGCGGCGTCTTACATGGAAATAATAAGTCAGGGACGTGATCGAGCAGATGCCCTTTGTCAGAGGGTAGGAAATGAACAGGATCGTAGTATTCGGGTTCGGATTGAATACAGTGAAGATCCAGATTATCCTCAGGACACAGATACAGAAAATACTGCTTACCATCGGGAATACCGCATAACCCATTCCGCGCACAATATTAAAGGGAATATTCATGAGACAGTCCACGAAAGCGAACACGCAGACTATGAACATTATCTCACGTCCCGCCTCGACGACCGCCTCATCGTTCGTATAAATGCTCATGAGCTGATCCGAGCACAGCCAGGCCAGCACGCCCAGTACTATGAGGGTGATCGTGCCGGTTATCACGGTAAAGCGGAATATCTGATCGATACGGTCGAATTTTCTCGCGCCGTAATTCTGTCCGGTAAAGCTGGTCGCCGCCTGTCCGAGCGCGTCCACACCCACGAAGCAGAAGCCGTCGATATTCCATGCGGCCGTGGTAGCGGCCATTACGACGGCGCCCAGTGAATTAATCGAGCTCTGTATCAGAAGGTTCGACACGGAAAAGGCAGAGCTTTCTATCGCCGCCGGGACGCCGATCTTCAGCATATTGACCAGCTTGCTTTTGTGGATGCGGATCATTTTGATCTCGAGCCTGTATGCCTCGTCCGTACGCATGATCGCCCTGATCGCGAGCACGGCGGAGAGCGTCTCCGATGCCACCGTAGCTATCGCGACACCTGCGACACCCATATCAAGTACTATTACGAAGAAAAGATTCAGAGCGAGGTTCGTCGTTCCGGCTGCGATGAGATAGATCATGGGACGGCGCGTGTCACCGGCCGAACGCAGCACGGCGGAGCCGAAATTATACAAAAGCAGTGAAGGACAGCCCAGGAAATATATACTGAGATAGGTCTTCGCGAGCGGCATGACCTCGTCCGGCGTACCGAGGATCTCAAGGAAGGGACCGGATATCAGTATCCCGACGATCGCCAGTGCCGTTCCGATAATGAGCGAGGTCCCGACCGCCGTATGCACGGTATCGCTCAGGTCATCGTTTCTCCTCGCTCCGATATACTGCGCACACATCACGTTTGCGCCCAGTGCGAGCCCCATGAAGATCGATACTATCAGGCTGGAGATAGGTCCGGAGGAGCCGACCGCGGCAAGCGCGTCGGAGCCGGTGAATTTTCCGACCACGGCTATGTCCGCCGCGTTGAAAAGCGTCTGCAGCAGACCTGAAATAATAAGAGGCACGGCGAATCTGATGAGCCTTCCGCGGATAGGTCCGTTCAGCATATCTATCTTCTGTTTGCCTGCCGTCTTTTTCGCCATAGTCATCCTCCCCGAAGTATTTTATATGTTATACCACAACTTCCCCGAAGATGCACCCATCGTCCGACGTCATCGAATAAAAACATTTGATATTTCGGACTGTTATGCTATCATCGTTGATATAGACCGATCATCAGGAGGTATCCTATGAGCAAAGACACATCT
>JAZRWL010000250.1:0-7335 GCA_045599685.1 Lachnospiraceae bacterium | reverse complement strand
CCGGGATTCGGATTGTCGAGCTTTTGCGTGACGAAGCCTCCTGCCTCGATATCCAGCGCAAGAGCGAGGTCGGCGAGCTCTCCCATGGAATACCGCAGGTCCGACGTTTCAGCGGGACTGCCTGAGGCGGAACGTGTATCTACGCCTACGAGTACGGCCTTGACAGGATCCATTAACGTGTGACCTCGTCTTTTTCGATTGCTTTTGACAGCCTGCCGAGATAGTGATCACGCGCCTGACGGTATTCGCTGTTGTATGCGGCATCCTTTCCCTGATGCAGCTCCTTGATATAATCGTGAGGAGTGGTGTCATCCGAATCGCGGAAGAGCGACATGGTATGTACTCCTATATTAGAGCACTGGTCGGCTATCCTTTCGATATTTACGAGGGCATCCAGGAAGGAAAAGCCCGAGTCAATGCCGCATTTTCCGGCCTTGAGGCGGACGAGATGGCTCTCTCTCATATCTGCCACGAGGTCATCTACGACCTCCTCGATGGGCTCGATATGGCGTGCCGCGGAAATATCCCTGCCCGTGAACGCTTCTACGGAGTAGGTGATGATCTCTTCGAGAGCGTCGCCTATGATGCGCAGTTCATCCTTCGCGGTAGCGGAGAAGCTCTGGCCGTCGCTTCTGAGACGCTCGGAGTTTTCGATGAGGTTCAGCGCGAGATCGCTCATGCGCTCGAATTCACTGAGGCAGGTCAGGTAGTAGTTCAGCTCCTCATTATCGTCGCTGCCCTCGATATGCGGCAGGAGATTGACGAGGTATACACCGGTCTGGTCAGCCATCTCATCGAGATAATCCTCATCCTCCTTGACCTTTGTGGCGATGTTCTTGTCAAAGTCGATGAGATTGTTCATCGAAGCCGTCACACTGCGGGCACTCATTTCGGCCATCTTTGAAATGACGAGCTTTGAGCTTGACAGCGCGAGCGCGGGTGAAGAATATAAGGCCTTATCCAGGGAAGCAAGATCCTTTGAAGGACCCTTGTCTGCGTCTCTGTCATCCTTTATTACACGTCTGCTCAGTTGTTCGAAGACCTTTGTGAGGGGAAGCAGGAGCAGCGCACAGGAAATATTGAATACGGAGCCCGTATTCGCGATGCTGCCGGGAGTCATTGCCTCATTCCACAGGCTGTCAAGCACCCCGAAGCTGTGCAGAAGGGTCACGGCTACAAAGAGCACGATGACCTTGCTGATATTGAACAGTACCTGTATCATGCCTACGCGCTTCGCGTCGGCCTTTGCGCCGATGGCGCAGACGATGAAGGTGGTGAAGGCGTCACCGATATAAATGCCCAGCATGATAGGTACGACCGAGCCGAATGTAATCATTCCGGCCATGGATATCGACTGCAGGATACCTATCGAGGCGGAGGAGCTCTGCAGTATGAAAGATACGGCAAAGCCGATGAGGAAGGCCAGGAAAGGCTGATCGGCGAACAGCAGGAAAAGATTGCTGAGCGCTCCGGACTCCGAGAGCACGGATACGGCCGCCGTCATGTTCATAAGGCCCGTAAAGAGGATGCCGAAGCCTATGGCGATGTCGCCGAAGGTATCGGAATTTTTGAAATGGATGAACGAGATCAGCAGGATACCCACGATCGCTGCGAAGGGAGCGAGGGTGGAGGGCGTAAAGAGCTGGAGCCAGTCTGCGCCACCCGTGTCAAGATCCATCAGTCTGATGATCTGACCGGTGACGGTGGTACCTACGTTTGCGCCGAGGATGATGCCGATGGACTGCGACAGCGTCAGGATGCCGGCTCCTACGAGACCGGAGGTGATGACTATCGTGGCTGTCGAGCTCTGGATTATTGCGGTTACGAGAAGACCGGTCAGGAAGCTGACCAGAGGGTTGTTGGTTACCTTTTCAATAGCTTTTTTGAAGGTCGCGGATGCGCCTTTCTTCAGTCCGTCGCCCATTATATGCATTCCGTAAAGGAAAAGCGCCAGACCTCCCAGTAATGAAATCAAATTGAATACTGTCATGGTTTTTCTTCTTTGAAACCATCCTTTCTTTTTCTACACTCTTTTCACGAATAGTATAATATCAGAGATGTGTGATAGTGTAAATGAGTTTTTTATGAAAAATGTCGGACAGGCCGGAGGAAAAAATCACGGCGGGCGTTGTGAAATGTCTGCCGATAGTTTATACTCAAAACATGAGACCCGCCCGAATGAACGACATCGTACCGGCGCGGGAAAGGAGGATAATATGCTCAAGGATATCGCAAAGAAGTGCAGAAGCTACAGAGGTTATGATGAGTCCTTCAGATTTACCGAGGAGGATCTGCTGGATCTGGTCGATACAGCCAGATATGCGGCGTCATCAGTGAACAGACAGCCCTTTATGTATTACATCGCCTGGGAAAAGGAAGAGGTGGACAAGATCCATGCTCTGACGAAGTGGGCCAGAGGCCTTCCGGATATGAAGCTCCCGCATCCCGGCATGGCGCCTACCGGTTACATCGTTATCTGCCACAACAAGGACTGGGCGGAGAACGTGCAGCGTTTCCGCCAGGATGTCGGTATCGTCGCGCAGACGATCCTTCTCGCTGCCGCGGAAAAGGATCTCGGCGGCTGCATGATCGGTAACTATGTCGCCGCTGAGGTGAGCGAGGCTCTGGGACTGCCAGAGACCATCGTTCCCGTGCTGCTCGTCGCTCTCGGAAAGCCCGCCGAGAAGATCGTCATCACTGAGGCTGAAAAGGACGGCAGCGTGAATTACTACCGCGATGCCGACGACGTACACTACGTTCCGAAAAGAAAGCTTCAGGATATCGTCCTGAAAAAGGATTGACAGGTCCGGATACGAAAAAGCCGCTCTCATATGAGAGCGGCAAGTGGACCATCAGGGGCTCGAACCCTGGACACCCTGATTAAGAGTCAGGTGCTCTACCAACTGAGCTAATGGTCCGTCCGAACAACGATATACAAATTATCACCTTTGACTTTTTTTGTCAATAGGTAATTTCAAGTTTTTTGCAGGAGGCGAAATGGAAAAGTACAGGGAAAAGATCAAGAGCGCGCTCCGCTTTACTCCGGAGCGTATGGAACGCATCATCACGAATGCGCACTTTCGCCCGTATTTTGCAGTAGACAACGGCTTTGTCTACGTGAAGGAGAGCTTTAACAAAAAAGACTCCAAGATAAAGACATATACTGTCTATGATGCGGCCAAAAACGAGGAGAGGCCGCTCTTCGATCATGAAAAATTCGCCGCTCTCCTGTCCGCAAAGACGGGTGTGAAGCAGGATCCGGCGGATATTTCCATCAATGTTGAAAAGGTATATGAGAACAACAGTGTCGAGTTCTCTCTTAATAACGGTGCGAGATATCTTTACGCGAAGGGTGTGATAGAGGAGCTTAATCCCGCTCTGCCGAAGGGCGCGGTGGTATCGCCCGACAAAACGAAGGCCATCGCCGAGATCGGCGGGAATCTCTTTCTGATAAAGCTCCCTTCCATGGAGCGTGTTCAGCTGACGGAGGACGGCAGCGATAATTCCGGCTACGGCATCCGCTACCCCGGCTCCTCGGGCTTCATCCGCGATCTGCTGGCCGGTGTCAAGGCTCCGGCGGGCGTTGTCTGGTCGCCTGACAGCAGCCGCTTCATGACCTATTTCATGGATATCTCCGCTGTCGGAGATCTCACGCTCGTGCAGAGCGTGCCACAGGGACCGAAGCCCGTGCGCCCGGTGGTATTCAAATACAAATATGCGCTGCCGGGAGATCGGCATGTCCCGATGGCGATGTTTTATATTTACGATCTGAATGAGATGCAGCTCAAGAGAGTGGACGCGACAGTGAGCTATGCCGAGTTCGGTATGCCGCTCACCCCCCGTGTGTCCATGGGCGGCTGGTCTCTTGAGGGCAATATCGCCGCCTGCTACGTGATGAACCGTGAATTTACAAGGGCAGACATCTTCATCATAGATCCCGCTACCGGCGCCGCGAAGAAGCTTTTCACCGAGAGCGCCGATACCTTCCTTTTCTTCGATACTCATCATCAGCTCAATGCGGGCGGTCCCGAAACGGAGGACTTTTCATCGAGAGTATTCGTCATTTCGGAGAAGCTCGGTAAGCTCTACTGGCTGAGTGAGAGAGCGGGACAGTTCGACATCTATGAATACGATCTTGAGACCGCCGAATGCCGTAAGCTCACGCAGACGGACTGCTGCGTACGCCAGCTGCTGCATCTCGACGATGAAAAGCGCAGGCTGTACTTTTCCGCTTCCGGCCGTGAAGCGAAGGTGAATATATATCAGCGCTATATCTACTATGTGGATCTCGAGACCGGTAAGATAGTGCTGCTCTCCGGAGAGAACGGCGATCACAATGCCTTCTTCCCTGAAAATGGCGATTTCTTCGCCTGCGGTGTATCAGCGTATGACGAGCCTCCGACGAACCGCGTATTCAACTGCGACGACGGAAAGCCCCGCTGTATCCTCTGTGACGCGGACGTGTCACGCCTTGAGAATATCGGTTTTTCATATCCTATCCCCTTCGCCGAAAAGGGCTCTGACGGATTGACCGAGGTATACGGCGTGATGTTTCTGCCGAATGATTTTGATCCGCAGAAAAAGTATCCCGTCATCGAATACTGCTACGGCGGCAATCAGACGACGAGAGTACCGCAGAATTTCCCGGAAACGCTCAATGACAACGGCTTCACGCCCTGCTTTTCCGACGCCGGCTTCGTCACGGTCATAGTGGACGGACGAGGCACTCCTTTGAGAGGCAAGGTCTTCCATGATTACTGCTACAACAACATGGGAGACTGTGCGGGACTCGGCGACAGGGCCGCGGCGATCAAGGCGCTGTGTAAAAAGTACCCCTTCCTGGACGGCGACAGAGTGGGCGTATGGGGACATTCCGGCGGCGGCTTTGCTACGCTGCACGCTATGGTAGACCATCCCGAGCTCTACAAGGTCGGTGTTTCCACCGGCGGCAATCATTCGCAGGAGATCTACAATTCCATCTGGTCGGAGCGCTACATGGGCCCTTATAACACGGGTGACTGGGAAGCACAGAACGCGGAATACAATGTTGACAGGCTCGAGGGAAAGCTGCTGCTGATCCACGGAGAGCTTGATGACAACGTACATCCCGCCTCGACTCTGCGCGTGGTGGACGCTCTCATAAAGGCGGACAAGGATTTTGACATGCTGATAATGCCCAACATGCATCATACGCTGCGTGAGCACGATTATTACAGGAGAAAGATAATAGAGTATTTCCTGGAAAATCTGTAAGACCTACAGCCGGAAAACGAGCTTGCCTATCGGATTTCCGGCTGAGGAAAACTTCTCCTCGTATTCGGTCATGATATTATCGACGGCACAGGGTTCGCTGTGCAGGTCATAGGTAAGGAAGTCGGTCTCGCAGCCGGCTTCCTTTACACTTTCTATGGAAAAGGCGAAAAGTGCCTCATTGTCGGTCTTGAATTCCACCGTGCAGTGCGGGACGGTGACCGCGCGGTAGCGTTCTATGAAGCGCGTCGAGGTGAGACGGCGTTTCGCGTGGCGGTCCTTCGGCCAGGGATCGGAAAAATTCAGATATATCTTTGATACTTCGCCGGGAGCGAAGACCTGCTCCAGATCCTCCGCCTCCATACGGATGAAGATGAGATTCGGAAGCTCCAGCTCCTCGAGCTTTTCGACACCGCGCACGAGCACGCTCGAATATTTCTCTATTCCGATATAATTGATATCGGGGTGACGCATGGCAAGCTCGGTGATGAATTTTCCCTTGCCCATGCCTATTTCGATATGTGCGGGCGCACTGTTGTGAAAGAAGGCGGCGCTCCATCTGCCGCGGTATTTTTCGGGGTCGTTTATTACGAGAGGGCTCTCCGCGATATATTCTTCAGCGCCCTTTACATGCTTTAATCTCATTTTATTCTCCTGATACGAAGCCCATTTCCGACCTGATCTCACCTGCGGTATAAAGTGAGCCGAAGGCTATGACGGGGCTGTCGGTGATTGCCCTTGCTGCGGATACTCCGTCCGCCACACTGTCGTATGCTTTTGCCTCGATCCCGTGCTCCGCGGCTATGGCTGCGAGCCCCGCGGCGGTGAGCGCACGCTTGTTATCAGGTGAGATGCAGAGGATACGCAGGGCGTAAGGGCATACTATATCCATTACCGTCCGGTAATCCTTGTCGGCCAGCATTCCCATCAGCATGGTGACCTTTTGCCCGGGAAGATATTCGTCGAGGCAGGCTGTGAGCGCTTCGGCGCACTGAGGATTGTGACCGCCGTCCAGAATGAAGAGAGGCTGTCTCGTCAGTATCTCAAAGCGTGCGGGCCAGGAGACCGTGCGCAGACCGGCGTCCACGGCGTCATTGCCTATCGAAAAGCCTTTATTGCGCAGCCTTTCCACGATCTCTATGACGACCGCGGCATTGTGCTGCTGATGCTCTCCCAGCAGGCGGAGAGTATGAATCTTTTCCTTGTATAAGAAGACCTGTCCGTCGAGAGTCGCCGAAAGCTCCCTGATGCTTTGGAAATCGGGCAAAGTGAGAGGCACGCCGCGCTCCGCGCAGATGGAGCGTATCACCTCTGTGGCGGCAGGATCGCCGTCATAGCAGACGCAGTCGCTGCCGGTCTTTATTATCCCGCCCTTTGTGGCGGCGATTTTTTCAACGGTGTCTCCGAGATATTCGGTGTGGTCGAGGCCGATATTCGTAATTACGGCGACCTCGGGCGCGTCGATGACATTCGTGGAGTCGAATTCTCCGCCCATTCCGACCTCGAGCACTACGATATCGCAGTCGTGGCGCTTGAAATATTCCATGCCGATGGCAGTGACCATTTCAAAATGTGTGGGATGCTCTGCCATTTGCTCTGCCTTGTCCTTTATCAGGGCGGTGATATCGGCGAGCTCCTCATGTGATACCGGGACGCCGTTTACCTGCATCCTTTCACAGAAATCCTGTATGAAGGGAGAGATATAGAGTCCTGTGCGGTAACCCGCCTGACGTAGAATGGCCGCAAGCATCGCGCAGGTGGATCCCTTGCCGTTACTTCCCGCGACGTGGACGAATCTCAGCTTTTTCTGAGGATCACCGAGCGCTTCCAAAAGCTCGAAGGTGCGCGAGAGCCCGAAATTCGTATTGCTCCAGCCGTAATCGTTCAGATAATCGAGTGCCTCGGTATATGTCATTTCAGCTCCTTTCACGTGATACGACCGTGCGCGCGCCCTTTATCACCGGGTCGAGGACGAGTCCGAAGACGATGCCTTTTGCGACGGAGATGCCGAGGCGGAGCGCGAGAGACCCGGTCACGATGCCGGGAAAATAATAATTGTATATGACACTGTCAAGATAAATGACG
>JAZRWL010000249.1:0-4760 GCA_045599685.1 Lachnospiraceae bacterium | reverse complement strand
ATCACCCACGACCTCGGTATCGTAGCCGAGATCTGCGATAAGGTCGCTATCATGTATGCCGGTAATGTAGTCGAGCGCGGCAGCGCCCGTGACATTTACAATGACGGCAGACATCCTTATACCAAGGCTCTGTTCGATTCCATCCCCAATCTGGATGAGGAGCAGGAAGAGCTGAAGGTCATTTCAGGCCTTGCGCCCGACCCTACCAATATCCCTACCGGCTGTGCTTTCCATCCCCGCTGCCCTTACGCGACGGAGAGGTGCTCACAGGAAGCGCCCGCAGAATACGAGGTCGCTCCCGGACATAAGGTGCGCTGCTTCCTCCAGGAACAGAACGTGATCGCACAGACCGCTGACAAGGAGGCATGAGCATGAGCGAAATTATTACTAACGGGCCCTTACTCGAAGTCGTAAACCTAAAAAAATACTTCAAGACAAAGTACGGCATGCTCTTAGCCGTCGATGATGTCAATTTCTCCATCAACCGGGGCGAGACCCTCGGCCTCGTTGGTGAGTCCGGCTGCGGAAAATCCACGACCGGCCGCGCCATCCTGAGACTTCATGAACCGACCTCAGGACAGGTCCTTTTCCACGGAGAAGACATCGTAGCCTACGGCAAAAAGGAAATGAAGAACATGCGCCGCAAGATGCAGATCGTCTTCCAGGATCCGTATTCCTCTCTCAATCCCCGCCGTGATGTCAAACAGCTTATCAGTGATTCTCTCGAGTCGCTCGGCAACGGCGAGACGAAAGAGGAGATCGAAAAGAAGGTCATAGAGGTTATGGATCTCGTAGGTATTGAAAAGAGACTTATCAATGCCTTCCCTCACGAGCTCGACGGCGGACGCAGACAGCGTATCGGTATCGCGCGCGCCCTGATCCTGAATCCCGAGTTCATCGTACTCGACGAGCCGGTATCCGCTCTTGATGTATGCGTACAGGCACAGATTCTGAACCTTCTCGCGAACCTGCAGAAGGAGCTCGGCCTGACCTACCTGTTCATTTCTCACAATCTGTCCGTAGTAAAGCACATCAGGGACCGTATCGCCGTCATGTATCTCGGAAAGATTGTCGAGATTGCGGATTATCAGACCATATTCAAGGAACCGAAGCATCCTTATACTCAGGCTCTTCTGTCCGCTATCCCGATCCCGAAGATCGACCAGCATCGTGAGCGCATCATCCTTGAAGGCGATGTTACGAGCCCTATCAATCCTCCGCCCGGATGCCGCTTCCGCACACGCTGTCGTTTCGCACAGCCTATCTGCGCCGAGGTCTGCCCCGAGCTCAAGAAGTGCGGCGACTCCATGGTCGCCTGTCATATCGTAAAAGGAGATGACGAGCAATGACACGTAATGAAGCTGAAGCAAAACTGCGTGAGATAGCCCGCGAAGTTGATTTTTTACAGAATATCAGCATGACGCTGAGCTGGGATATGAGAGTGAATCTTCCGAAGCTCGCCGCTGAATACCGCGGTGATTCGCTCGGATATCTTTCCTCCGAGATTCTGAAGCGTAAGACCTCTCCCGAGCTCGATGAGGCTCTTTCGGTACTGGAAGAGGAGAAGATCGAGGACGACGAGGTCCTCGCCGCGATGGTCAAGAACTTCCGCAAGGAATACAAGTACCAGAGTGAGATCCCCGCAGAGCTCAATGCGGAATATGCCGCTCACAATCTGAAATGCGAAATGGTATGGCAGGAAGCTCGCAAGAACAATGATTTTGCAATGCTCTGCCCCTGGATGGAGAAGGAATTCGACTATCTGAAAAAGCTTGCGGCCTGCCACGGCTTCGAGGATGATCCCATCTCCGGTCTTATGGACGAATGGGAGCCCGGCGTCACCCGTCCCGTAATGGACAGGCTCTTCGACGAGCTGAAGGCCTTTGAGCTTCCTTTCCTGGACAAGATCAAGTCCTCACCGGTACAGCCGGATGACAAGGCATATCTGGGATATTATCCGAAAGCCCAACAGGAAATGCTCTGCCATCGTATCCTCGAGCAGATCGGCTTTGATTTTGACCGCGGACGCATGGACGTGAGTGCTCATCCCTACACGACGTCGAACGATATCAACGATATCCGCCTGACGACCTCCTTCCATGAGGATAATTTCACGCTCGCGATGATCTCCTGCATACATGAGGGCGGACATGCTCTCCACGGACTGAACGCTTCTCCGAAGCTCCGCTATACGTCACTCACGCATTGCCACGGCGCCGGAATGAACGAGTCTCAGTCCCGTTACATGGAGAATATCATCGGACGCAGCCTTCCTTTCTGGGAATTCGCACTCCCCGTGGCGCAGGAGTATTTCCCGGAGCTTAAAAAGTTCACGCCATATTCCTTCTATGAGGCACTGAACTGCCTGCATCTGCATCCCAACAGGCTCAAGGCCGACGAGCTTACCTACAACCTCCACATCATACTCAGGTATGAGCTGGAAAAGCAGCTCTTCGCCGGTGAGATCGCCTTCAGCGATCTGCCTCATCTCTGGAATGAGAAGAGCAGGGAATACCTCGGTGTCGTTCCCGCGACGGATTCCGAGGGCGTGCTGCAGGATATGCACTGGAGCAGCGGATATATAGGATATTTCCAGACCTATGTACTCGGCAATTTCTATGACGGTCATTATTATGACGCTATGAGAAAGGATATCCCCGATATGTACGATCAGGTACGCAGGGGTGAATTCTCGAATATCGTCGGCTGGCAGAAGGAGCATGTGCAGCAGTACGGCGGTATGTATGAGCCCGCCGAAATACTGAAAAAGATCGACGGTGAGGAGCTGAACGCGAAGCACTATATCGATTATATCAGCAAAAAGTATTCAGAGATCTACAAGCTCTGATAAAACCAGACAGCCGGGCCTCATAAGCCCGGTCTGTCTTTTTACGGGAGAAATAATGAACAAGCAACAGGCCAAAGAAAAATTATACGCTATCGCAAAGGAAGTAGATTTCCTCGAAAACATCTCTCTGACGCTTGCATGGGATATGAGAGTTAATCTTCCTATCGAAGCGACCGAATACAGAGGCAATTCTCTCGGCTTTCTGGCAGGAGAGGTATTCAGCCGCAAGACCTCAAAAGAACTCGACGAGGTGCTCTGCGTGCTGGAGGAGGATACCCCCGACGAAGAAATCACCGCTGCAATGGTCAGGAAGTTTCGCAGGGAATACAAGTATCTGAGCGAGGTGCCCGCGGAGCTCAATTCCGAATATGCCGCTCACAATCTGAAATGCGAAGTGATGTGGCAGGAAGCACGCAAAAACAATGATTTTGCAAGCCTTCTTCCCTGGATGGAAAAGGAATTCGATTATGTGAGAAAGATCGCAGCCTGCCACAGCTATGAGTCGGATCCCATGTCCTGCATGATGGAAGAGTGGGAGCCCGGTATCAATCGAGGGGTCATGGACAGGCTTTTCGCCGATCTGAAGGCCTTTGAGCTTCCTTTCCTCGACAGGATCAAGTCCTCGCCGGTTCAGCCTGATGACACCGCTTATCTCGGAAGCTACCCGAGAGAAAAGCAGGAGGCTCTCTGCAAGAGGATGTTAAAGCAGGTCGGCTTCAATTTTGACCGCGGCCGTCTCGACCAGAGTGCTCATCCTTATACTACTGCCAATGATTATAAGGATATCCGTCTTACGACCTACTTCCATAATGATAATTTCACGCTTTCTCTGATCTCGTCCATGCATGAGTGCGGTCACGCACTCCATGCCCAGAATGCTGCGCCGGAGCTCCGCTATACCACTCTTGAGGGAATACCGGGCTACGGAATGGCTGAGTCACAGTCGCGTTTCATGGAAAATGTCATCGCCCGCGGCCTGCCTTACTGGGAGTACACGCTCCCCATCGCAAAAGAGTATTTCCCGGAGCTGAACAAGTTCACTCCTTATGATTTTTATACTGCACTGAACTGTCTGCATATCCATCCGAGCCGTCTGAAGGCCGATGAGCTGACCTACAATCTCCATATCATGATCCGTTACGAGCTCGAAAAGCAGCTCTATGACGGCGAGATCGAGTTTAAGGATCTGCCCTATCACTGGAATCAAAAGACGAAAGAATATCTGGGTATCGTTCCCGCGACAGATTCCGAGGGCGTGCTGCAGGATATGCACTGGTGCAGCGGATACATCGGCTACTTCCAGAATTACGTGCTCGGCAATTTCTATGACGGCCATTATTATGACGCGATGCGCAAGGACATCCCCGACATAGATGATCAGATACGCCGCGGAGAATTTTCGAATATCGTAGGCTGGCAGAGAGACCATGTGCAGAAGTTCGGCCGTATGTACACGCCCGCAGAGCTCCTGAAGCGTATCGACGGTGAGGAGCTGAATGCGTCGCATTATATCAAATATATCGAAACGAAGTATTCCGAAATCTACAAGATTTGAAAGGGGTAAACCATGTATCGTAAAAAAGAAGATGTAAGCGTACGTATGATCGAAGGTCTGCAGGGAGGTATCGGCTCCGTGGAAATGACCGACTGGCTCCCGGCTGAGGAGGCTGAAGGACACGGCAGAAAATTCGCGAAGATCGTGCTCAAGCCCGGTGTATCGATAGGTTATCACATCCATGAGCATGAATTCGAGGTGTATTACATCCTCGAGGGAGAGGGCCTGCTCAATGACAACGGCAACGAAGTCGTCATGAAAGCCGGAGATTTTCACAAGTGCAAGAGCGGCGACCGCCACGGCATAGTAAATAACGGCAGCACAGATCTCGTAATGATCGCGCTCATCATGACAGCG
>JAZRWL010000248.1:0-2398 GCA_045599685.1 Lachnospiraceae bacterium | reverse complement strand
CCCTGCTTCGCCCTGAGCGCCGACAGTAGTGGTCTCCTCCGCAATCACAGTGACACTGGCACGCTCCGTGACAGAATTGCCGGCAGCGTCTGTCGCCTTATAGATTATCTGATATGTTCCGGCCTTCGTCAGGTCCACCGCGGAAGCATCGACCTCGAGCTTCGGCGAGGGATCCGTATCGTCCGTTACCGTAACATTTTTCTTGTACGAAACGGTATCACCGACCTTCACCTCGATGTCGGTCACACCGGTGATGACGGGCGGGATCCTGTCATCGATGGCCTCAGGTGCGTCTGTTTCCTCCGACGCCGCGGTAGTCGTGAAATCGACCGGAGTTTCCGCGTCGTCACCGCCGTTTCCCGAAAAGAATATCTTATATATACCAAATGAAATGAGCGCCAGCACCGCCACTACTATTACCGCAAATATGATGCGGTTCCTGATCGCCCTGCGTCTTCTTGCCTTCCGTCTTTCCGCCGCTCTATGCTGAGCGCTGTTATTTTCCGCCATTTATTTTTCTGCCTCGCTTATTATCGCTGCCATCGCCGATGACAGGTGCTTTTCCTTTACCGCGGCATCCTCTGAAGTACTTCCTATGACGCCGTCGTAATACTTGATCTTCGGCTCGGTACCGGAGGGTCTGACGGCGCTCCAGCTGCCGTCCTCCATCATGAATACGAGCACATCCGAACGCGGCTGCGTAAGAGCCTTCACCTCGCCCGTCACCGTGTCCGTACACGTCCCGACCGAAAAATCAGAGACCTCGATGACTCTGCTGCCGTTTATCTCCTGCGGAAGCTTTGCCCTGATGTCACGCATTATCTCCGCAATCTTTGCCTGACCGTCCACGCCCTTCAGGACGACAGAGGCCGCACCCTCGAGATAATATCCCATCCGGTCATATAAGCCTGTCATCGCATCCCACAGGCTCATGCCCTGTGTGCGGTAATAGGCCGCCGCCTCGCAGAGAGCCATTCCGGTCACGATCGCGTCCTTGTCTCTCGCATGTGAGCCTATCAGATAGCCGAAGCTCTCCTCGAAGCCGTATACATAGGTACCGCTGCCGTCGCGCTCCATCACAGTGGCGACTCCGCCGATATTTTTGAAACCCGTCAGCGTATCGACATATTTCACGCCGTAATTCTCCGCTATTGCCTTTGTCATCCGGCTGGATACGACTGTCGATATCACCGTCGCGCCGGCAGGCAGGCTGCCGTGAGCCTTCATGCGTCCAAGCTCATAATCCGCCAGGAAGCAGCCGGTCATGTTTCCGTTGAAGCGCCGGTAATCGCCGCCATCCTTTACATAAAGACCGATGCGGTCAGAGTCGGGATCGGTCGCCATCACGAGATCGGCATCCACCTCCCGTGCAAGCTTCAGCGCATAGGTAAAAGCCTTCGGATCCTCGGGATTCGGATATTCCAGCGTGGGGAAATTCCCGTCCGGCTCCTCCTGCTCCTTTACGACGTAAACCTGTGCAAAACCAAGCTCGCTCAGCAGACGGCGCATCAGTATGTTTCCGGCTCCGTTCAGCGGAGTATATACGATCCTGATATTCGCGGCCTCTCGTCTGATCGCCTCAGGCTCTCTGATCTGAGCCTTACATGCCGCGATGAAAGCATCATCTATCTCACTGCCGATAGTGATGAGGAGCCCTTTTTCGCGGGCCTCGGCCTCATCCATCATGAGGGCATCGGCATAATCGGTGACAGCCGCGACCTCGGCCATGATCCCCTCGTCATGAGGCGGAGTGACCTGCGCACCGTCATCCCAGTAGACCTTGTATCCGTTATACTCGGGCGGATTGTGGCTCGCGGTGATATTGACGGCAGAAACACAGCCGAGATGCCGCACAGCGAATGACAGCTCCGGCGTCGGCCTCAGTTCATCGAAAAGAAATACTTTTATCCCGTTCGCGCAGAGGCAGAGCGCCGTCTCGAGCGCGAATTCGCGGGACATCCTGCGCGAATCGTACGCTATCGCTACACCGCGCCCCTCATTACCCGTCTTCCGGATATAACGGGCGAGCCCCTGCGTCGCTCTGCGGACGGTGTAACAGTTCATGCGGTTCGTTCCCGCGCCGATTACTCCGCGCAGACCGGCAGTACCGAATTTCAGATCGGAATAAAAGCGATCCGTTATCTCGTCCGGGCTGTCCGCGATCCTTTTCAGCTCATTATGTGTTCCGGCATCGAAGAAAGGATTCGCCATCCATTCCTCATATACCCTTTTCGCGTGTTCATAAACGTCCACAGCATCCCTCCGGATACTCAGTATGTTATCTTTCGGATAATACCATATCTTGTGGTTCATTTCAATCTTTTATGTTTTTTGTAAGATATGGGGAATGTAGGTTTGTCAAACATATGTTACACCCCATTGAACAAACTCTTTGAGG
>JAZRWL010000247.1:0-4395 GCA_045599685.1 Lachnospiraceae bacterium | reverse complement strand
GATAAGCTTTCCGCCCATGAAGCCTATGAATATCTTGTTCATATACTTCAGACGCTGCAGAAAGGCAGTCACATGGGAGGTCTTGAAATGTCCGTAAAGGATCTTTTTGGTCTGAGCGGAAAATCTTTCCTTGCTCATGAGAACATAGACCGCAACGACGATACCGACGAAGAAATTGATGATGCCCTTTGCGAAGCTGTATATACCGGTGAAAAGTCCCGAAGTCATGTTTCCAAGCTGTGACAGGGAATCCGCGTCGAAAAGATTCGTCAGCGATTCATTGAAGCTCTCAAAGGCGGCCATTATGGTTTCACTCAGCTGTGAGCCCTCGGAAAACAGGCCGCTGAGGAAGTCCTTGGCCTTTTCATAATAATCGGAAAGATTCCCGGCGAAAAGCAGGATGCTCTCCGATACTCTGGGAAGTATCGCCCACAGAAGGAGTGACAGGCAGATAATGAGGATCAGCACCGTCAATGTGATCGCTATAGCTCTTGCAAAGCTCTTTGCCTTGTGAGGGTGCTTTTTGAAGAGTTTTTCGCCCCATTTCTTAAAGACCGGCAGCTCGAGCTTTTTCATGACGGGGTTCAGGATATAGGCGAACGCAAAACCGAGCATCACAGGCTGGAGCACATTGATCACGAAGCCGATACTGTCAAGGATCGCGCCCATATTGGTCAGAATGAGATAAATCAGAATGACGCCCATGACGACCGCAAAGGCAGTCAGTCCCCAGTATACGTATTTTTTATCCCATTTGATCTTCACGCCATCTCCTTAATCTTCAGTAGTAATATAGCTCTCCTGCGCTGAAAGAGCATCATACTCGGCCTTTACATCGGCCTTCAGCTGCTCCCAGGCATCCTCGTTTTCGACATAATACAGGGGACAAAGCTTCCCCGTAACATCATAATGCCTTATAATCCTGTCGGAATCAAGCTCAAAATTCTTTAAAAGCCAGGCAGTGAGCTTTACGAGGCTCTCATACGACCTGTCATTGAATTTTCCCGTCTCGTCGGGATGACATACCTCGATGGATATGGTATCGCTGTTGCGGCTGTTCGACGCGTATGCGATCTCGTCGATGGGCACACAGGCGATCACCTCACCGTCCAGTCCGACGATGAAATTGCTGCTCGCATAAGTGCCGTCCGCTCCCTGTTCGGAAAGACCGTCGAAGTAATTGCGGTTCGCCTCTGCAGAGGTGCCGGGGTTCCCGATGTAATGAATTACTATATCATTGACCTGTACGAGCGGGATCTTTGGCCGCGAATACTCGTTCACCGTGATATAATCCTCCTCTACATAATCGGGAAGCGAATAAAGTGATCTTTTTGTCTCTGTTTTGTCACATGAGACCAGAAGGATCACGATGATAACACATATGACCGTGAAAAGCGCCGCAAGAAAGATTATGCGGTTATGCTCTGCTTTTCTTTTGCCCGACCTTTTTTTTGCGGTCGTCCTTGTATTCTTACTGTTTGCCATTATCTATATTCTCTATCTGCCAGTCTATGGGTGACTGACCGTTTTTGATCAGAAAATTATTAGCCTGTGAAAAATGCCTGCATCCGAAAAAGCCTCTGTAGGCAGAAAGCGGGCTGGGATGAGGCGCCTTCAGTACAAGATGACGCGGATTATCAAGCAAAGCAGCCTTTTCACCGGCGGGTCTGCCCCAGAGCATAAAGACCACCGACCTGTCCACGGCGTTCACTGCCCTGATCGCGGCGTCCGTGAAATTTTCCCAGCCTATTCCTCTGTGTGAATTTGCGCTGTAAGCACGTACCGTCAATACCGTATTCAGCAGCAGCACGCCCTGCTCGGCCCATTTTACGAGATAGCCGTTGTCCGGGATATAGCAACCCAGATCGTTATGCAGCTCCTCGTAAATATTCGCCAGAGAAGGCGGGATCTCCACACCTTTTTCTACGGAAAAGCTGAGCCCGTGGGCCTGACCGTCATTATGATAAGGATCCTGTCCGAGGATCACGACCTTTACCCTGCCGAGCGGTGTCAGCTCAAAAGCCTTCAGGACATCCTGCTTTTCCGGAAATACCCTGCCCTTTGAATATTCATCATTTACCTTCGCGTACAGGCTCCGGTAATAAGGCTTTTTGAATTCGGGAGCGAGCGGCTCCAGCCAGTCATTGCTGATAGCAGCCATCATTCACCTCCGAATCGTTTGGTATATTCGGAATATATATTGAAAGACTCGATCCCCGCAGCCTCAGACATGTCGATCTTCTGCCAGGCAGCCTCATTCCAGGTCAGTGGATGCGTGTTCAAATAATCCGAAAGTTCATTTTTGAAGCGTTCGTCGCAAAGACGTTCGAGCGATTCGGTGCGGTTCGCGCGGGAAGCCTCTTTATCAAAGGAATCAACACATCTGAAAATTACATAAGCGTCATTCAAAGTAATGACCTGACTTACCTCGCCAGATGCAAGATCGAAAACAGCCTTTGCCTCGGCGGCGGACAGATTGTCGCGGGATGCGGAATAAACGGTAGTGCCTGTCTCGCTGTATTTCGCGGCGACGGTGTTAAAATCGTCTCCCGCTTCGAGGCTGTTCTTTGCCTCGGCTATAAGAGTCATTTTTTTATCTTTTTCGTCATCAGGCAGATCTTTTGTCTTTATCCTGATCTCCTGCAGACGTACGACTCTGGTCTCATCCTCACTCAGCATCAGCTCGGCATCCCCAGAGATCTCTGTGTAAACCTTTTTCGCAAGATAATACATTTCAAAGATATCGAGCAGATCGGCTTCAGTGATATCGAGCTCAGACATATCTGCCGGTTCGAGCTCGAGGTAGCAATTCGACGCAGCCTCCCGCAGCTCCCGTTCCACGCCGCTTCCGACAGTAAGACCGCGCTCTTTTGCGAGGACATACGACGAATACATCAACGCTATATGTGCCCGAAAGCCGCTAAGCAGATAATCCTCGAAAGTGCCGTCCTTGTATCTCACTGACCAGATCTCATCTCCGAAGGCCTGTTCATATTGATTCTTCTGCGACAGTGCGAAGACACGGGCATATTTCATCGAAAGCCCGTCACTGCCGACTGAAAGCAGCAGTTCCTCTCCGGAATCCGTTGCCTCAGCGGCGGTCGTTGTCTCTGTCGCACCGGTCTTGCCTTCCGTCTCCGTGGGCATACAGCCCGTCAGGACGAGCGTTAGTATCAATAGCATTATCAGGCATCTTTTTGCCATCTGCATTCTCCGTTATCAATGATGATCTGCCTTATCACCTGCAATACGCCGTCATGAAGCATGGGCGGCGCGGTATACTCCGCGTATCCTTCGATATCGGCCACAGATCCCTTTACCGCAAAATTGTATTTTGCCTTTTCGAGCATACTGCGGTCATTTGCCTGGTCACCAAAGGCTGCAGTCTCTTCACGGCTGATGCCGTATTTTTTCTGAATGACCTCGAGCGCCGCACCCTTGCTGATGCCCATTGCTGTAAAGTCCACCCATTCCTTGCCGGAAACGAACCAGCCGAGCCTGTCCTCATACTTCGATGTCAGCGAAAGCGCCGGATGAGCCGAATGCGGATCATGCCAGACACCGATATGATATACGGGCGGCAAGCTGTCATATCCCTCAAAAAGGATCCCCTTGAACCTGTAGCTGTTCATATAATCTATGAACGGTTTTGAAGCGGAATCCATATATACATAACTGTCCCTTGATGCCAGCGCGAAATCACAGCCATCGAGTCTCTTCAGATCCTCTACGAGCATAGGAAGGAACTCGGCAGGAATTGCTTTCGAAAAGAGCACATCACCGTCTTCACTGACACAGGCGCCGTCGTTGCTGATGTATATCAGCTCGTCTGCGATCGGCTCAAAGACACGGAGGATGCTGTCCTCCTGTCTCCCGCTGGCGATCACGACCTTTATTCCCATGCGCTTTAATGTCACGAGGGCATTATAATAATCCGGATTGATATCACAGGTACCGTCTTTTACAAGCGTACCGTCCACATCGGTGGCTACGAGCCTTATCATTTCATGAGCTCCATGAACTTTTTGATATTCGCGGAGGAATCGCCCTTGAATACGGCGGAACCCGCCACGAGCACATTCGCTCCTGCGGCGATTATCGACGCGGTATTTTCGTGGTTCACACCGCCGTCCACCTCGATGTCACAGCCGGGATTGAGCTTATCTAACAATGCTCTTGCCTCTGCAATCTTCGCTGTGCTCTGAGGGATATATTTCTGACCGCCGAAGCCGGGGTTTACTGACATTATGAGGAGCATGTCGATATCCTCCGCTATCCAGGGGATATTCTCCAGTGAAGTGGCGGGATTGAGAGCTACGCCTGCCTTCAGGCCGAGCGAATGAATCCTCTGTACCGTTCGGTGAAGATGACTGCAGGCCTCCTCATGTACGGTGA
>JAZRWL010000246.1:0-3916 GCA_045599685.1 Lachnospiraceae bacterium | reverse complement strand
CGTCCACACCGTTTTTTCCGGCTTCCGTCAGTGCCCGCATCAGTTCTGGCAGACGTTTTGCGGCTCCGTCATAGTCCGCCGAGCAGCCGGAAAGCTTTTCTCTAATGCTTTTTTGCAGCCTGCTTTGCGCTTCGGGGATACGAGTCCGCTCCGCCGTGAGTGATAGTTCCATGAAATGACGCATACCGTCCTCAATGCGAAGCAGAGCGCCGCGTCTGTTCTCGATAAGCCGGGTCGGTGTCTTCGTCTCCAGCCTCAGTCGGCTCCTTTCGAGCCTCAGCTTCTGTTCCGACAGACCGGAACGAAGACTTTTTTTCAGCCTGGAAGAGTAATTCAGCAGATCCGTTTTAAAGGCTTCCGCGTCAAAACCCGCCTGCTCAGCCGCTGCCGAGGGTGTAGGCGCTCTCAGATCCGCGACAAAATCCGATATGGTAAAATCCGTCTCGTGCCCTATCCCGGTCACCACGGGTGTTTCACAGTCAAAGATCGCTCTCGCTACGCTTTCTTCATTGAAGGCCCAGAGATCCTCTATGGAGCCTCCTCCTCTGCCCACTATCAGCACGTCCATACCCATGGAATCTAACGCATTTATCGCTCTTACGATGCTCGGAGCGGCGCCTTCGCCCTGCACCAGCGCCGGATACAGGTAGATCCGCGCAGCCGGGTTCCGGCGGCTGATCACATTTTCTATGTCTCTTACCGCAGCTCCGGTAGATGCTGTCACCACGCCTATCCGGAAGGCATAAGCCGGGATCGGCTTCTTGTACATAGAGTCGAACATTCCCATGGCGGACAGCCTTTTTTTCGTCTCCTCGAAGCGCCTGTTCAGATCTCCGAGACCGTCAGCGACTATCTCGCTCGCGTATAGCTGGTACCTGCCGTCCTTCTCATATATGCTGATATGGCCGCGCACTATGACCTGCTGTCCGTCATTCAGGCGGAATCTGAGTCCTCTTGCCGCGTTCCCGCGGAACATCACGGCATTCAGCACGCCCGTGTCATCCTTCAGCGTAAAATAGATGTGCCCGGACGTATGATACTTGCAATTAGAAACTTCGCCCCGCACCGCTATCTGGCGTAGGGCGAAATCATTATCAAATAATCCTTTTATGTAGGCGTTTACACGGCCTACCGAAAAAACAGTCTCACTCATCGGCGGCGGAAAGCTTTTTCGTCTCGATCTGACCGAGGATACCGTTTATGAACGAGTACGAGCCGTCTTCTCCGTATTCCTTTGCGAGCTCTACGGCCTCATTGATAGCGACCTTGTCCGGGATCCGCTCATCAAAAAGCATTTCATACACGGCAAGCCGCAGGATAGCGAGATCAGTGCGGTTCATTCTTTCCGTCTTCCAGCCCACCGAGGCCTCGTTGATCTCGGCATCCAGCTGCGGGATGAGACCGTACACTGCGGCAGCTCTCTCCACCAGCAGGTCAGAATCCGCATCACATATTTCGTCATCGAGATTCGAGATGTAGATACGGCACTGTTCTCTGGGATCCTCCCCGTCATAAAAGCCAGAAAGGAACAGCTGCTTGAACACCTGCTCACGTTTTTCGCTAAGGCTCAGGCTTTTCATCACTGCTCCGTATCCTTTTCGACATACAGACCGGCGACCTTAATATTAACGCTTGAAACCACGCTGTCAGTCATGGCCTCGATCGTGGCCTTGATCTTTTTTCTCAGCAGGTCGGTCGTATCGGGGATATTATGACTGCTGTCGATGATGATCGCGATATAAATTATGATGCCGTCCTCGGTACTTTCGATCTTGATGCCGTTGGGCGCATTCTTGAAGCCGAGACGCGACTTGAGATCCCGCGTTTTAAGACCGGCGATCTCACATATGCCTTCGACATCCGCGGCGGCATAGCAGGCGATCTCCGCCAGCACGCCCTCTTCTATGATAACATTTGCCGTTTCCCCGGCGGTCACTTCCGCGACAGGCGTTTCGACAACATCCGTCTTCAGATCTTCCATGTCAGTACCTCCTGATCTTATCGAACAATTATAACAAAAACGAGGCCCTGTTGCAATGATTTTAGACATTCACAGCTTCAGCCCGGGGATGGCATTGAGATCCATGCCGTCCCTTTCGCCGTTCATATAATGATAATATGCCGCTACTCCTATCATGGCCGCATTGTCCGTACAGAAGACCGGCGAAGGGCAGTAAAGGCTGATGTCCCTCTTTTCGCAGGCCTCGCACAGGGCTTGACGGAGGGTACCGTTCGAGGCGACTCCTCCCGCCAGCACGAGCCTGGTCTGTCCGAGCTGCATTGCCGCATTCACGGCACGTTCGGTCAGTACATCTATCACCGCCTGCTGAAAGCTCGCCGCCACATCCGGTACACTGACTGTTTCACCGGTCATTTCGGCGTGGTTAAGATAATTCAAGACGGCAGATTTCATGCCCGAGAAGGAAAAATCATACTCTGAATCTTCTACCTTCCCGCGCGGGAAGTGTATCGCGTCGGCTCTGCCCTCTTTTGCGGCCTTTTCGATCTTCGGACCGCCGGGATAACCGAGCCCTATCGCGCGGGCGACCTTGTCAAAGGCCTCCCCCGCGGCATCATCGACTGTACGTCCGAGTATCCTGAATCGTCCGTAATCCTCCATGAACGCGAGATGCGTATGTCCTCCGGATACTATCAGGCAGAGAAACGGCGGCTCCAGCTCGCCATGCTCGATAAAATTCGCGCATACATGCCCCTCAATATGACTGACTCCGATGAGCGGCTTGCTCTTCGCGAAGGCTATCGCCTTTGCCTCGGCCACGCCCACGAGCAGCGCACCCACGAGACCGGGGCCCTTCGTCACGCCGATGACATCGATATCGTCCAGAGTGACGGAAGCGTCGTCGAGTGCCTTCTTTATCACCTGATTGATATTGAGGATATGGTTCCGGCTCGCTATCTCCGGGACAACGCCGCCGTATTTCGTATGTATCTCTATCTGGGAATTGATGACGTTCGAGAGCACCTGCCTGCCGTTTCGTATTACCGAGGCCGCGGTCTCATCGCAGGAGCTTTCGATCCCCAGTGTCAGAATATCACTCATCGCTCTCATCTCCGTCAAATCTAAGAATTATCTTCCTCCCGTCACGGGCTGCTACAGCAGCGGGAAAGATCTTCTTTATCTCGTCCATATATTCATCGGGACGTACCATGGAGGGACTGTAATGCGTC
This sequence comes from Lachnospiraceae bacterium, assembly GCA_045599685.1. Taxonomy (GTDB): domain Bacteria; phylum Bacillota; class Clostridia; order Lachnospirales; family Lachnospiraceae; genus UBA3774. Next base: position 727 of record JAZRWL010000246.1, on the reverse strand, counting down.
AGCCAGAGCTCCGCGGGCTTTGCCTTCGCGGCGAGCTTCGCGGCCTCCTGCATCGTCATATGTCTGTATTCCTTTGCCTTTTCCAGCTTGTCGGCCTCGCCGTACATGCCCTCGCATATGAAAAGATCCGAGCCCTCCGCCATTTCCGCCATCAGCGGCACCGGCCTGGTATCCGTACAGTAGGTCACCTTCAGGCCGCGCCTGTCGGCGCCCATGACCATCTCGGGATAATAGGTCTCGCCCTCATATTCCACGGTATTCCCCTTCTGGAGAGGATTCCACAGCTGTACGGGCAGGCCCAGGGCACGCGCAGCCGCTACGTCGAATTTTCCCGTGCGCGGTATGCTTATCGCATAACCGTAGCAGGAGACGTTGTGATTCACTCTGAAAGCATCGACCAGCATTCCGGAGCATTGCAGATGCTCCTTTTGCTCGGAAAGCTCGATGAAACGAAGCTCAAAGGGCAGCTCCGGCGCGATGATGCGCAGCGCATTCACCACTCTCTCGACTCCGCGCGGTCCTATGACCGTCACGGGCTCGGTGCGCTCGGCATTTCCCATGGTAAGCAGCAGCCCCGGCAGCCCGCTTACGTGATCAGCGTGAAAATGTGTGAAGCAGATCGTGTCGATCCCCTTGAATGACACACCTGCTTTCTTCGCGGCGATCTGTGTGCCTTCGCCGCAGTCGATGAGCAGACCGCTGCCACCGAATCTCGCATACAGCGAAG
>JAZRWL010000245.1:0-8138 GCA_045599685.1 Lachnospiraceae bacterium | reverse complement strand
ATGTCTGTTTCATTATGCTTTTGCCGTGCCACGTTATTTTGAAATTACTTCCTTATGTGGCTGTGGCATCAGATCAGCCGCATTAATTTTTCTTTTTCGTTCATTGCCGGGTCACGGAGTACAATGTCCAGCATTTTATTCAGTATTTCACCCATGGACGGCCCTGGCTTTATCCCGGCGGCGATGAGGTCGGCACCGGTCACCGCCAGCATTTTCAGACTCACACAGTCGCCGTCCGCGAGTATGCATTCGAATTTTTCGCGGAGCAGGGCGGCCTTTTCTGCGGCGCCTGTAGCCGACATCACATTAAAGAGCATCGAAAGCGGTCCGGTCCCCAGCGTACAGGCCGCGAGTCGTACTCCGTACATGTCTTCAGGATAAGGGAAACCGATATTCTGCACGAGTCTTCCTACGCCGGTGATAGTGGCATTGTCGAATTTGCACTCGCGAAGCCATGCTTCGACCTCATTATGGTCGCAGCGCGAAAACAGCACGGCGAGTCTCAGGATGTGATCCGGCTCTACCCGCAGCAGCGCGGAAAGGACATCCGGCGGGAATACTTCATTGAACCCCGTATCTTTACGCGAAAAGACCGGCATTATCATTCCGGCGATGCCTGTTTCTATCAGTGTGCTGAAAAGTCCGGGATGGGGTGAAGTGATGAGCTTTACGAGTTCCGCCTGGATGCGTTCGCTGCTTATCATCGACAGTCTCGGCGCGAATGCGGATACAGCGGCGAGAGTCTTTTCTTCTATAATAAAGCCCAGCTGAGCCGCGAAGCGGACGGCGCGCATTATGCGGAGCGCGTCCTCCTCGAAGCGTTCTTCGGGCACTCCGACGGCGCGGATGATCCCCGCGTCGAGATCCTCCTTGCCTCCGAAGGCATCCACGAGCCCCACGGCAGGATGATAGGCCATCGCATTCACGGTGAAATCGCGTCGCTTCAGATCCTCTCGCAGATCTGACGTGAAGGATACGGCCTTCGGATGTCTACCGTCCTCATAAATGCCGTCTATCCTGTAGGTAGTGACCTCAAAATTACCCTCGCGCAGAACGACGGTGACGGTACCGTGCTGTATCCCCGTATCTATGGTCCGGCGGAAAACAGACTTTATCTGTGCGGGAAGAGCGGAGGTGGTGATATCCCAGTCGTTCGGCACGCGCCCGATGAGCGCGTCGCGGACACAGCCGCCTACGGCGAAGGCCTCGTAGCCTGCCTTGTTCAACCGCGAAATAATAAAATTGACCGGATCGGGAATATTTATCATAGGAACCTCTTTTTTACTTGCTCGATCCATTATAATGCCGGTGCGCCGTCATTTCAATCTTTTGCGGGCCTGCCCTGCCCTCTTGAAAAAATATGCGGCTTATGCCAAAATAATACTTCAATAGGCTTCGGAACAGCCTTTACCTCCGCAAAAGCGGCGAAGGGAGAAAGAATGAATAAACGCAGAGTGTTCGCATGGATAGGTATAGTACTGCTCGCGGGACTTTATATCACGGATATGATCCTGGCTTTGATCGGCAGTGAAAATGCGCAGTTCCTTCTGAAGGTCTCGATAGTATGCACCATGGTCATACCGATAATCATTTACGGCTTCAGCGTGCTGACGAGAATAAATGACGGAAAGAATAAGATAGTGCCGGACGTTCCGGAGATCGACTGCCCCGACGGCACGCCCACGGAGAAAGACAGCGCCGGCGAAAAGCAGGATCAGGAATAACATCATCGGAAACAAACATGATCGGGAGAAAAAATGGGTAAAATAAAGCTTATCGCGACTGACCTGGACGGTACTCTGCTCAATTCCGCAAAGGAGATCACGCCGAGGACTCTCGCGGCACTGGAAAGCGCCGTGGAAAACGGAACGCTCTTCGTTCCTGCAACGGGCAGGTCCTTCCTTCTCGCTCCGCCGGAAATAATAGAGATGCCCTTCGTAAAATACATGATCTGCCTGAACGGAGCTGACATCAGGGACAAGGAGACCGGGGAGATCCTCGCGAGTGCTGAGATACCGAATGAGCTCGCGCTCAGTGTACTGGATTATCTCGATACACAGCCTGTTATTTACGAATGCTGCTATGACAACAGGCCCACGATGAGCGCCGCTCATAAGGCCCTTGCCCGCGATTACACGGTCGATGACGAGACCTATTATATGATAATGAACGAACGCAGGCTCGTGCCCGATCTGAAGCAGGCTCTGCTGGAATGGGGCGCGCCGGTACAGAAGATCCAGTGCTATTTCAGGGATGTGACCAAAAAGCCCGAATATATGAAGCTCTTCGGCGAACGCTTCCCGGAGCTTGCGGTAGTGAGCTCAATAATAAACAACGTGGAAATGACGAACAAAAACGCCACGAAAGGCGGCGGTGTCCGTATGCTCTGCGAGATACTCGGGATAGATATGGCTGAGGTCATGACCTTCGGCGACGATATAAACGATATCAGCATGATAGAGCCCGCGGGATACGGTGTGGCCATGGGCAATGCAAATCCGGCCGTTAAGACTGCTGCCGCGCTCGTCGCGCCTGACTGCGATAATGAGGGCGTGGCTTACATGGTGGAAAAGTACGTATTGGGGAAGACTGAGTGAGGTATATCCTACCTGCTCACAGGCAGCCTTGAAAACCAGTCCACAAAGGCCTGCGCAGGGCTCGAGAGCGGGCGTTCTTTGCTGTAAACCAGCCCTGCCCAGAAGGACTCCATGCCTTTCAGCGGCTTTACTGTCGTATTTTCGATATTATCAAAGGGCTTCGCGGCGGAATTCGCGAAGGGATATATACCTAGACCGGTGGAGACGAGCTTCGTCAGGATATGGTTGTCCTCGATGTACATCGGAGCGGGCATTTTGATGCCGTTCTGACGGAAGAGATCGGTGATGAGTCTTTCGATGAAGGTGATCTCCTGACCGCGGTAGCAGAAGAGTATTCGCTCGCTCATAAGATCGGACAGATATACCTCATCTTTTTTCGCCAGTGCAGAGCCGTCCGGCACGAGCAGGGCCATCTCGCATTTTACATATTTTTTGAATTCCAGAGGAAAAAGCCTGTCCTTCGGCTCGATGCAAAAGCCGAGCTCAGTCTCGCCTGACAGGACGCTGTTTACAACCTCGGGAGAGAGCGCGTCCTTTACCCGGAGCGAGATCGTCGGGAAGGCCTTCACAAAGTCGTTATAGAGCAGGGGATAGATGCCGGCGCAGGCTATGCCGGGGATGTGTATCTCGAGGATGCCGGTGGTATCCTCGTTCAGCATGCTCAGGTCCCGCTGGAACTGTTTCGTGGTGAGGATCACCTTTTCGGCACATTTATAGAGCATTTCTCCGGCGGGGGTGAGCTTCAGCTCGTTGCGGCTGAAGTAGTACAGCCGCGCTCCCAGCTCCTTTTCGAGTCTCCTGATGGACATGGTGATCGCCGGCTGTGTGACGTAAAGCTGGCTGGCGGCAGCGGAGATCTGCCTGGTCTGACATACGGCAAGAAAGAACTCTAATTGCTTTAATTCCATGACTCCTCCGGCAACTTATGAGATTCTGCACATGTATAACAGAATATTGCATTCTATAAAGTTTCGTTATATCAGATCGTTAACATTCAAACAAATCACATATTTAAGCCGCCTGCGATGAATACATGACAATTATATAACCAATTGTTATTGCCCGCAACCTCTATTTATTGGACAGGATGTTTGTTCAATAGTATGCTAAAAGTAAACTTATTTTAGAATGGCTGCCGGGATGCTCCGGACGGACATTCGGAAAGAGAGGAGAACAATGGGAGAAGAGAAGAAACAAAAGAAAAAAAGGCAGTCTCCGGATACCTACGTTATCGTATTCGCACTCGTAGTAGTCGTCTGTATCCTGACTTACCTTATCCCTGCAGGAACGTACAAGACCGTTGAGGGCACGAAGAATATCGACCCGAATTCGTTCACTTTCCTCGAGGAGAGCAACCCTGCTTCATTCCTTGATTTCCTGAACAGCTTCATGTCGGGAATGACAAAGGGCGCGAGCACTATTTTCATCTGCCTGTTTATCGGCGGAGGCTTCGGCATCTTACAGGACACCGGTGCCGTTCATGCCGGCCTTGCATGGCTCATCAGAAAGACGAAGGGTAATTACAAGATCATTTTCCCCGCCTTCATGGTAGTAATGGGCGTCCTCGGAGCACTCGGCGTCGGAAACAATGTCGCCCTTGCTTTCGTACCGCTGCTTCTTTTCATGGCGCGTAAGATGCGGCTGGATGCAGTTGCGATCGCGGCTGTCTGCTATGTCGGTTCCAACACCGGTTTTTCCGCATCTCCGCTGAATCCCTTCACAGTAGGTATCTGTCAGGATATCGCGGGCCTTCCGAACCTTTCCGGTCTGGGCGTCCGTATCTGCTGCTGGGTCGTCTTCGTTGTCACCGGTATCTGGTTCGTGCTGAACTATTGCAACAAGATCACGAAGGATCCTTCAAAGTCCATCACCGGTATCCTCGAGGATGATGAATCCGGCGACGCTTCCGCTGATGAAAAATACAAGAAGTTCTCAGCAGTCCATATCATCAATCTCGGTATCATGCTTGCGACGTTCGTGCTCTATGCAGTGGGCGGCGTCGTATGGGATTGGGGCCTGAACGAGCTCGGCACCAGCATGCTTTTCATGGGCATCGCCTGCGGTATCGTCGGCAGAATGAGCCCGAACGACATGGCGAAGTCCTTTACGAACGGTGCGAAGACCATGCTTTATTCATCGATGGTCATCGGCTTCGCTTCCGCTATCAGCGTCATCATGACAGATTCGAACATCATCCACTCCATCGTTTACTATCTGACTCTGCCGCTTGCGAGCCTTCCTACCGCTCTGTCGGCCGTCGGTATGTACATCGTCAGCGTTATCTGCAACTTCCCGATCTCGTCCGGCAGCGCGAAGGCCTATGTCGTTATGCCTATCATGGCTCCCGCGGCTGACGTCCTCGGAGTCACCCGTCAGGTATGTGTCAGCGCTTATCAGTTTGGCGACGGCCTCTGCAACTTCATCGCTCCTACGAACGGACTGATGATGGGTACAATAGCAATGGCTGGCGTAAGTCTCGGACAGTGGTTCAAGTTTATCTGGAAGTACGTAGTGCTCACCTCTATCCTTGCCTGCGGCTTCCTGATCGTTGCCACATTGGTAGGCTGGGCGTAAAGCATCAAGATTTGTTTTCCCTCTGGCCTGCGGGCGGGATCCGATGATAAACGGACCGGTAAATGCGAAAAGAGGTTTTATTCAGCTCGTGTTTATCGTATAATGGGATCCCGCCCGTGATTGAAAATTAATCCATTAGGAGGTATAATAATGAAACCCTCAATGAAAGGCGATAATTACAAGCTCATAAAGTGCGGCAAGCTCTTTGACGGCATAAAGGAAGAACTCCAGGAAAATATGCAGATCCTCGTAAACTGCAACAAGATCGAAGCAGTCGGAAGGGATCTCCCTTATCCGGAAGGCACTGAGATCATCGATCTCTCCGATGCCACCGTTACGCCCGGTATGATCGACGCTCATACTCATCTGGCTGTCCTGGAGTGGACACAGAGCAAGTATGAGACCGTATTTAATTCCCCGAATTTCAAGGGCATGGCTGTACTTTATAACGCAGAGAGAACGCTGCGCCGCGGCTTTACCTCTGTGCGTCATATGGGCGGAAAATCCGATGACGGATACGGCGCGCTGGATGCGAAGCGCCTGATCAATGCAGGCTACTTCCCCGGCTCCAGACTGTGTGTGCTGCCTTATGTTCAGTGTACTGTCGGCAGCCATGGCGACTCCAGCCAGCAGGCCAGGATGAACCCCGAGCTCGCGAGATTCCTCAGCGGCACCTTCCCGACTATGGGCAGCGGTGTCGATTTCTTCCGCAATTCCGTTCGTGAGCAGGTCAAGTACGGCGCAGACTTCGTAAAGATCATGTCGGCAGGCGGCTTCTCCACTCCTAACGATACGCCTGATGACGAGCAGATGTCCGATGAAGAGATGCGCACCGTCATCGAGACCGCGCACAAGCTCTACAAGAAGTGCACGGCTCATGTATATGCCGCTCCTTCGATCATAAAGCTTGCGAATATGGGCATCGATGAGCTGCAGCACTGCACGATGATGACCGAGGAGGCTCTGGAGGCCCTGTACAAGAACAACGTTCCGATCGTTCCCACCTTTGCTCCCTTCGAGGAGATCTACAGCGGTGACGAGGAAGCGCTCAAGAAAAAGGATCCCGCCTTCCAGGCCAAGATGCGTCAGTATATGCCGAGAATGATCAAGGGCCGTGAGCTGATCGTGAACAGCACCCTGAAGCTCGGCTTCGGCAGCGACATCGTTACCGTACACTGCAATTATGAGGGCGGCTATGAGTACGGCTGCATGATGAGTGCCGGCATGGATCCGTTCCGCATCCTGAAGGCAGCCACCAGCGTAAACGCCGAGCTGCTCGAGATGGACGATATCATCGGTTCTATCGTACCCGGCAAGCTCGCCGATATCGCTGCATGGAAGCGCGATCTGCTGACTGATCCCAAGGCGCTGCTCGACTGCGCTTTCGTAATGAAGGACGGAAAAGTATTTGAAACGGAGAAGGTAGAGTAAGGTGTTTGAAAAAGAAAGTCCAGTATGGGAAAAGACCGCGTTTCTGTCGATTCTGACGATACTCGGCGGTTTCATGAATGCGTATACCTATGTGACACGTGACGGTGTTTTTGCGAACATGCACACGAGCAACATGTCAAAGCTCGGCATAGGTCTGGCGGAAAGCGACTGGACAAAGGCTCTCACGGCAGGGCTGATGATCCTCTCATGCATCATCGGCGCCGCGTTCAGTGAGTGTGTAAAGACAGTCTGTGGCAGCCTGGCGAAAAAGGGAAAATATAAGGGCGACTGGCGAAAAGCCGCGCTTGCCGTAGAGGCACTAATCCTCTTCATCATCGGCTGCGCTCCGCCCGAGTTCAACAGTGATGTCGTCCTGTATTCGGTCGCAGTCATAACCGGTTTTCAGCTGGGACTTTTCAGATCATGGTACGGCAGTGCCCACAACACTACTATCTGCACCGGAAATATAAGAAACGTAGGCTCGAATCTTTTCAATGCCGTGTATAAGCACGACCATGCCAGCGTAAAGAAATTCCTGTTTTATTTCTGGCTGGTGTTCTCATTCGTACTCGGCAACTTCATCGGCACCTTCCTCTCACAGTGGCTGGGATGCAAGGCGGTCTGGTGCGGCAGTCTCACCGCGATAGCCTGTTTGATCATCGTGGCGCGGTACGAAAAGACTCACCCTGCCGAAAAGGCATAATCATCCATGATGCCCCGGAGCCGCAAATACTCCGGGGCATTGTGATATGAGGGATATTATGAACGAAAACGAAGCGAAGGATAAAAGCGGCGTCACAGATACCGCGGCCGGAGCCGGAAAGACCGGAAAAACGGTCATAAACTCTATAAAAGAAAGCTACAAGGAAAGCAGGGACGGACTGATAGGAGGCAGGAAAAAGCGCGACCCTGACGCGCCGAGACCGCTCAGGTGGTACAAGTGCCTGATATATTTTGCTCTTTTTGCGCTCGCTCTGCTCGGCCTGTACAATGCGGTCGTATTTATTTCCGGGACGTACTGGGATATGCTGGGATATCCGTCGGTCGAGATTTATGAAGCGTCCGGAGCGTTGAAGACGGCTGATATGGTATACGGTCTGGCGATGGGACTGTCCGCAGTCCTTTCGATAGTGGTACGCTTCAGACTGGCGGGCTATAAGCGTGAGGCGCCGGGGAATCTCATTGCCCTCCTGACGCTGAACGCGGTATGCACGATATTGTACTATTTCGTGGCGATGCCGAAGATCTTATACGGTACCGTGGATCTGTCCGGAGCTCTGCTCGGCTGCGGCGCGAGCTGCCTTACGGTATATCTGAATAAGCTCTATTTCGATAAACGCGCCGCGCTTTTCGTGAAATAAAATACTGCAAACCGCCTCTCTTTAGGCGGAGGCCGATAACGAAGTATTTACCAATGGATCACGGTGCAGTCGAAATGAAGGCTGGTGTGCTACCCGTCAAGAGGACAATGAATAATTAAAAACTTTTGTGCCGCTAGCTGCTTATGCAGCTGGCGGTATTTTATGCTGTCATTTT
>JAZRWL010000244.1:0-4773 GCA_045599685.1 Lachnospiraceae bacterium | reverse complement strand
AAAGACACCTCCTGCCGAAACAGATGAGATAAACGAAACCGGCGGAGACGGCGGAGACGGCGGCGGTGAGCCCCCGAAGAAAAAGAAAAAGGCCAGATTCATCGCCCTGCTGATACTCGAGATACTGCTGGTGCTCGTGGTGGGCGCAGGTGTGTTCCTGTGGTTCTATTTCGATAATAAGTACGACAAATCGCAGCTTGCGGCCGAAGAGGCGGGCATGACCTTTGAGCAGGAGGATGTAAGGACGAATCCCGACATCCCCGAGAAGACCGTGGAGACCATGAAGGGATATACGACCTTTATGATCTACGGAGTCGATGCGAGAAACAACAGCGATATGGTAAAGAATGCAAACGCCGATACCGATATCATCTGCTGCATCAATAATGATACGAAGGAGATAAAGCTCGTAAGCATCCTGAGAGATACGTTCCTCGAGACTACGGACGGCCATCACAAGAAGCTTACGGATATTTACTGCGCGTACGGGGTGCAGGAGTCTATGCAGACGATCAACAAGTGCTTTGACCTTACGATCAATCAGTATGTGACCGTGAACTGGTCTACCGTCGCAAAGATCGTGGATGCCGTCGGAGGTATCGATATCGAAATGTCGAATGCCGAGGCTGAGGCCGTGAACGATTATTCCTTCGAGGTCGGGACGATATCCGGGCTCGAGTGTGAGTGGCTGGAGCCGGTCGGCAGCGGTACCTATCATCTGACGGGCACGCAGGCTGCCGGATATTGCAGGATCAGGAGCGTCGGCCATCATGATATAGGCAGGGCCGAGCGTCAACGCAAGGTCATCTCGATAATCCTTTCAAAGGTCAAGGAGCTGAGCCTGAGTGAGATCGATGAGGTCCTGGACGTAGCCTTCTCGGGAATATCCACGAATCTTTCAAAGATGGATATACTCAGCATGGCAACGGACGTCTTCTCCTACAATATCGTTGACAATACGCTCTATCCCGTAAAGTATGTGGATCAGCAGGATCTCGTTACCGCGTATGTCTATTGCACTTCGCTCGCGGACAATGTCAAGGAACTCCACGAGTTCCTCTACGGCGACGCGGAATATGAGCCCACCTCGACGGTATATGAGGTAAGTGATTTTATCAATTCCTACAGGAAGCAGCACCCGTAAGGAGGGGCAAAGCGGTCCCGGACCTTCTGGCCCGGGGCTTTTTTATACGGAGAACATCATGGAAATGAAAATAATAGCAAGAATACATACGGATTTTGATACAAAATTCGGTCTGCCCAGGCAGGCGGGACTGGCAGAGGGCTTGAAGGGAAGGATCATTTTTGAGCCCGAGTACCGCGATCCCGCAGCTCTGCGCGGGCTGGAGGATTTTTCCCATATATGGGTGCTGTGGGAATTCTCCGAAAATATCCGGCAGGACTGGTCGCCTACGGTACGTCCGCCGCGGCTCGGCGGGAACAGGCGCCTCGGCGTATTCGCGACCCGCTCCTCATTCCGCCCGAATCCTATCGCCATGTCTGCTCTGAAACTCGAAGGCATCGAGTCGGACACCCCGTCCGGGCCGGTCATCACGGTCTCCGGCGTCGATATGATGGACGGAACGCCGATCTATGATATCAAACCGTATATCTCATATACGGACAGTATAAGCGACGCGGTCTGCGGTTTTGCAGTTCAGGCACCTGAGAAAAAGGAAGTGATCTTCCCCGATTCGTTCCTTGCGACGATCCCTTCAGATAAGCGTGCGGGACTGATCGATGCGCTCGCGATGGACCCCCGTCCCTCATATCATGCTGACGCAGAGAGAGTATACGGCTTTTCCTACGCGGGGATCGAAGTGAAGTTCCGGGCGGACGGTGAAAAGGTATATGTCATAGGGACGGAAAAGTGAGCCACGAATGAAAGCAGTGAGGCGGTCGTTTTAAAAGGAACAGAACAGGAACCCTTCTCCGCAGATTGGATAGTCATAGAAGCCGGTAAAAGTGCCGAGATAGTGTTGATCTATACGGAGGGGGACGCCGGAAATACGATATGGCCCCGCCTGTATTTCGCATTGATGATAAGCAACCCGGCGCCGAGCCTCCTGTGATCAGAAATGTTGATGATGCTTCGGAAGAGAAAGCGTTGGGACTGATAATGTCTGATCAATAATTCTAAAAAAACTCCATCAGGTCAGCTGCTACTTGACTTCATGATGACAAGGAGGATATTATCATTATATCTCACCGACTGAAAGGATGCGGATATGTTAAAATTTGACCCGACGAAATACCATTATGCATCACGCAGAAACACGGTTTTTGCAAAAAACGGAATGGTCTGCACATCGCAGCCGCTGGCGGCGCAGGCAGGCCTCGATATTCTGAGAAGAGGCGGCAATGCCATTGACGCGGCTATCGCGACCGCGACCGCTCTCACCGTCGTGGAACCCTCCTGCAACGGCATCGGAGCCGACGCCTTTGCGCTGGTGTGGACAGGTGGAAAGCTGCACGGCCTGAACAGCAGCGGCCCCGCGCCGAAAAGAATCTCCGCGCAGGCAGTGAGAGATCTCGGATATGAAAAGATGCCTGTCTTCGGCTTCATTCCCGTTACCGTATCGGGGGCGCCCGCGGCATGGGCAGCGCTCTCGGAAAAATTCGGAAGACTTCCTCTGACCGAGGTCATGGAAAGCGCTATCCGCTATGCCGACGAGGGCTATCCTCTCGCGGTGACGGACGGACAGGGCTGGGCCCGCAGCGCCGTAAGGTTCGGCGGTCTCGAGGGAGAGCAGTTCCGCTCATGGTTCGATACTTTCGCTCCCGGCGGAGAGGTACCGAAGCCCGGCGACGTATGGAAGTGCAAGGATATGGCGAATACCCTGAGCTCCATTGCGAAGACGAAGGCTCGCAGCTTCTATGAGGGCGAACTGATGGAAAAGATCGTAGCCTTTTCGGATAAGTACGGCGGTTTCCTGGCACCGGAGGATTATATCGATTTCAAACCCGAGTGGGTGGAACCGATCAATACCGAGTATCACGGCTACAGAGTACACGAGATCCCTCCGAACGGTCAGGGCATCAGCGCTCTTATCGCGCTCAATATATTAAAGGGTTTTGATCTCGATCCCGAGCGTGAGACGGCGGAGAATTATCATCTGCAGATCGAGGCTATAAAGCTCGGCATGACCGACGCCGCAAAATACGTAGCGGAGCCGCGCTCCATGCATGCGAGCGTCGAGGAGCTGCTCTCGGAGGAATTCGCGGCGAAGCGCAGAAAGCTCATCGGTCACGATGCCTGCGAGCCCGTACCCGGCGAGATCGACAGGGGCGGCACGGTATATCTCTGCTGTGCCGATAATGAGGGGAATATGATCTCCTATATCCAGAGCAATTACATGGGTTTCGGTTCCGGCTTGGTAGTGCCCGGCACGGGCATCGCTCTCCAGAACCGCGGCAACAATTTCTCGCTCGATCCCGCGCACGACAATGTGCTCGAGGGTGGCAAGAGACCTTATCATACGATCATTCCGGCCTTCCTTACAAAGGACGGCGCGCCGGTCGGCCCATTCGGCGTCATGGGCGGCTTCATGCAGCCTCAGGGACATTTGCAGATGGTCGTGAATACCGTGGATTTCGGCATGAATCCTCAGGATTCTCTCGATGCTCCGAGATGGCAGTGGATGGGCTCCGGCAAAAAGGTCGATCTCGAGGATACCGTTCCCGAGGATATCAAGCGTGAGCTCGCCGACAGAGGTCATGAGATCAATGTAATCAATACCTACGGCAGCATGGGAAAGGGCGAGATCATCTGGCGTCACGGTGACGCGCTATGCGGCGGCTGTGAGCCCCGCGGCGACGGCACTGTAGCGTCGTATTGAAAAACACTCAGACAAAAGCGGCGCCGCATGAACTATACGGGGAGAACCCCGGAGCCGATCAGATCAGCATCAATGACGGGCGATCAGTCGGCACTATGGACAATACAGCCCGCACAGTATGAAAAAGGAGGAGACAACCATGACAGACCAGGAGATCCGTGACAAGATCGCTGCCGGACGCGAATTTTTGCATGCGCGTATGGATGCGAATAACGGCTTCGTATCAGACCAGACAAAGAAGCTTCCCCAGCCGCCTCTGACAAAGGCCCCGATGACGAACGAGACGATCAGACTGCCCCGTGATTTTGACTCGATGGAGTTCAAGACTTATTTTGATGTAGTGACGCAGAGACAGTCGCGCAGGATCTATTCCATGGAGACCATGGCTCTGAAGGATCTTTCGTTCATGCTCTATGCGGCACAGGGCATCAACAGCATCCGCGGCAATAATTACGCGACGTTGCGTACAGTCCCCTCCGGCGGCGCACGCCATGCCTTCGAGCTTTATTTCCTCGCTCAGAATGTGGAAGGCCTGAAGGACGGCGCTTATCATTACCTGCCGCTGGAGCATGAGATCGAATATCTCCATTCCGTAGATAATATCGACGAGGTCATCGCGGCGAGCATGATGGGCCAGGGCTGGAGCGCAAAGGCAAACGTGGCGTTTTATCTGAGCTTCGTGCCTTACAGGGCCGAGTGGCGCTACGGCATCAATGCGCACAGAGTAGTGCTGATTGATGCGGGCCATGTCGGACAGGCACTGTATCTGGCGGCAGAGGCGCTGGGCCTCGGCAGCTGCGGCGTTGCGGCCTTCAATCAGGCCGCCTGCGACGGTCTTTTCGGCCTCGACGGAAACGAGGAATATGTCGTTTATACGCAGACCGCGGGCTGCTTCAAGAGTGATGACCGGAGCCGCGAGGATGACGTATATGCG
>JAZRWL010000243.1:0-2741 GCA_045599685.1 Lachnospiraceae bacterium | reverse complement strand
CGGGATCTATATAAGCGGACTGCACGCTGAAAGCCTCCGGAAAATAATATCCGTCTAATTCTACAACTAAGCAGCAAAAAAGTCCATACGGCGGGGAGGGCTGTATTTCCTTCTACTTCCAAACAGCATCGAATGCAGTCTTATTGAGCAGTATGTATATAGAAAAAAGATCGGCCTTCGTGCTTGCTTTGTTTCCCACGAGCGAGGTCGGCAATTCCCGGAGAAGCTGAGTTTGCTCGTCATAATAATAGATGCATGGTTCAAAGTCCGGATCCTCAAGCAACGCATTGTCGAATGTAAAGCTGATCGTAGCAGATCCTCCCTGCAGATCTCCGTCTAAATTGAGTTCAAAAGGAACATCGATATAGCCGGGGGTCTCACTGGTGATAAACGGATGATTGACGACAGGTATGACCTCAAAGCTTTCAGCCTTCGTTACGGATCGTTACCCGATATATTGATCCATCGAGCTGGCCCATAGTGATCACTATATCCTCCGAGCCCCCTTCAGCATATGGATTGCCGCAGGCTGTGAACGTGATCATCGTAAGAATAATTAGTATGTCTGATGCCGATATCATTCTGACTGCTTTACGAAACACGGTCTGCATGTATATCTCCTTTATGCGCTCAAGAAAATAATAATACGTTCTCCGGTGGCCTTATGCGCTCAATTTCACCACATGGAGATAAGAAAAGCAAAACTGTACTCAATTGTTATTTAAAATAATAATCTTACGTATATTTTACCTCTATCCGCATAATCATCAAGTTTTTACAAAATTTATTTTCTAATACTCCTGCGATATCATTTCAATTGCTCTGCCCCCACAAAAACCTCTTGCGGCCTTCGCCGCGATATAGTATTTTTATACTGTCAGTTCTGACATTCCGCGCGTTCGCGCAATTTTTCTCATTCTTTTCTCATAGAGGTCTGATTATGTCAAAAAATGCACCCGCCGGCGAAGAAAGGCTCGTCATCCCGGTAAAACCCGTCGCCTTCACGCCATCACCGCGTTTTATGCGGAGCATCACCCCCGTCAGTCTCAGGATCGATCCTCCCGTGCCCTCTCCCGTCACGGAAGAGATGCCGCGTATCCTGCTCATGGGCTCGACCCTCGCGATGAGCACGGTATCCATGACGACGCTTGTCACCGCCATAATAACCGGCAATACCTTTTCGATACTTACCGGGGCCGGAATGCTCGCGGGAATGCTCATTTTCCCCACGGTCACGAGAGAATATGAGCGGCGCAGGAAAAGAAAAAAGGAAGAACAGCGGCGTCTTTCCTACCGCGCATACCTGCGTGAGACCGGGCAAAAGCTCGAGGCAGCTGCCGCGCTGCAGCGTGAGATCATCCGTGAAAACCGCCCCTCTCCCGAGGAATGTGCCCTGCGTATCGCGGGACATCTGCAAAGTCTGTGGAACCGTACGCCTTTTCAAGAAGATTTTTTATGTCTGCGTCTGGGGACCGGCGACCTGCCCCTGTACGCCGATCTGAAGTATGACGCACCGCGTTTTTCCATAGAAAAGGACCCTCTGGCGGAAGAGCTGACCGCCTTCTGTGCGAAACCGCGCATACTGGAAAATGTGCCTGTATCCTGCTCATTTTTGGAAAACCGCATAAGCGGAGTGATCGGTGAGTCAGCGCCGGTGACTGCGTTCGCGCAGAGCCTGATAATACAGTGTGCGGCATTTTACAGACCTGATGAAGTAAAAACCGTCTTCATCTGCCGCCCGGACAGTCCTGCGGCATCCATATGCAGATGGCTGCCGCACACTCATGATGGGGAGTTCCGCTTCATGGCCACAGGCGCGGCGGAGCTTCGGGAGCTCGACGCGGTATTGGAAAAGGTCATGGAAAAACATCTTTCGTCGAATGAACGGAGCGGGCTGCCCGCCCCGTACTACCTGATATTCGCACTCGATACGGCGCTCGCGCGTTCATCGGACAGTCTGCGTACCATCCTCGCCGCCGGAGATAAGGCCGGAGCCTCGGTCATCTATTTCAGCGACGGAACGGAGCCGCTGCCCAGAGAATGCTCCGCGGTGATAGATACCGGGATACGCTCCGGAGGCTTTTCAAGCGGTGCCGGAGAGAATTACACATATACGACCTTCATTCCGGACGCGCCGGTCCGCTTTCATCTGCGATCACTGGCGGCTGTCCTCGCCAATACCTTCATTCCGAACGCTCCGCATTCAAAAAAGCTGCCGGACAGCATCGACCTTCTCGGCCTTTTCGGAGCGGGCTGCATCGAGGAGCTCAGGACCGGTATCCGCCGTGCAGCGAATGATCCGTCCCGCTCCCTCATCGCACCTGTCGGGGTGGACAAGGACGGCAGTCTGATATGCCTTGACCTGCATGAACGCTTCCACGGCCCGCACGGCCTTATCGCGGGAATGACGGGCTCAGGCAAGTCCGAATTCATCATTACGCTCATACTGTCTCTGGCGATAGGCTACCGTCCGGACGAGGTATCGTTCATATTGATAGACTACAAGGGCGGCGGGATGGCCGGTGCGCTCGAGCGCCTGCCTCATGTAGCGGGCATCATCACGAATCTCGACGGAAACGCGATCCGACGCTCGCTCATCGCGATAAACAGTGAGCTGAAGCGCAGACAGGAGCTTTTTGCCTCTACCGCAGAGACTACCGGGGTCTCGAATATCGATATTTACAGGTACCAGCGTCTGCGCCGCGAAGGCGGCAGTCTGCCGCCGCTGCCGCATCTTTTCA
>JAZRWL010000242.1:0-5134 GCA_045599685.1 Lachnospiraceae bacterium | reverse complement strand
AGAGAGCGCCGGTACCGAAGAAGCGGAAGAGCCCGAAACGAAGGCAGAGGCGGAAACGGATTTCGAAACAGAAACGATCACGGTAAAGCTCGGCGATTACAGCAAGATGGATCAGGAGCGCTATGTTTCCATAGGCGACGGCAAGGTCTATCTCGTGAGCGATGATCCTTACGTGACCTTCGGCGTGGAGCTGAAGGCGCTGATCCTCAATGATAAGACCCCCGAGCTGAAGGACGTAAAAAGCGTATCCGTCACCGGCGAAGCGGAATATGAGGTCGAGACGCTTGAGGGCGGGAGCCATTCCTATCAGGCAGCGGATGTTTATTACATGAAGGACGGGGAGAATCATCTTCCTCTCGATACCGCGCTAGTCGAGGCATATTTCACGAAGATCTCGAATTATAATTTCACCGATTATGTGACTTATAACGCGACTGAAGAGGAGCTGAAGGACTGTGGTCTGGACGAGCCTGAGCTTACCGTCGCGATCGAATACGGCACGGATGCGCCCGAGAGCTTTGAGCTTTGCTTCGGACGCAGCGAGGAGGCGAAAAAGGCCGATTCGGAGACCGCGGAGACTGAAAGCGCCGCGGAGACTGAGACCGGCGCGGCAGAAGTACCGACTGAGAGCGCGGGATATTATGCCAGAGTCGGCGGCTCTCCGATAATTTACAGCATCAAGAGCGCCGATTATACTGCCTTCAAAAAGGCCGCTTACAATGACCTGCGTCATCAGAGCATATTCTACGGAGATTTCGCCGATGTCACGAAGCTCGACATAAGTCTCGAGGGAGAGACCTGCAGCTTCACCTCACAGAAGGGCGGGGACGGTACCGTGAGCTGGCAGAAGGACGGTGCGGACGCGGATATCGCAGGAATCCAGACAGCGATAAGCGCCCTTACCGCGGCAGAGTTCACATCCGAGGCAGCGGGTGATAAAGAGGAGATCAGCATGACGATTATCCTCGATAATGAAGCCTTCCCTCAGGTCGCGGTCACTCTGTATAGATATGATAATGAGAACTGTCTCGCGACAGTGGACGGTGAGGCGGTCGCGCTCGTAAACCGCTCTCTCGTGGTGGACCTGATCGAGGCGGTACATGATGTAACGCTGAAAAAATCTGAATGAGAGCCGGTATTTCCGGACGTACGGGCTGTCGTGACTGCGGGCTTCCTGCGGGGCGGCAGCCCTGTTTTTATGCGCCGACAGTGCAAGAGGTGTTTTCTAAGATAGTAATTTTTCCGAAAACTTGACATTTACGGTCGTTTGCGCAATGCTAAGTCCGGATATGGGTCATGACATAATCAGGGATCGAAAAATCCAGACTGGCGTTTATGAGATTCGGAATACACTTGAAAAACAAACAGAACCGTTGGGCAATTACGGACAGGATGTTTCTGTCGCTTTTTTTAACAGGGGCGGTCATCGAGTTTTCTCAGGTCGGCGCAGGCTTCATCGACGGGCTTGTGATCAGCCGTTTCCTCGGCGCCGAGGAGATGGCGGCAGAGGGCATTGTCTACCCGATCTACAGCATTTTGGGCGTAATCAGCGGTCTGCTGTCCATCGGGATGCAGGTGAGCTGCGCCCGGCTGATTGGACGCGGAAACCGAAAGGATTTTTCCCGCTTTTTCAGTGTGACTGTATACGCAGGCGCTGCGGTTTCACTGCTGCTCATGCTTCTGATATTGATTTTTACCGAACCGCTCGCAGCGCTTCTCGGTGCGTCGGGAAACGCCGCCGGTCTGCTCAGTCACGCGGCGGGTTATCTGAAGGGCGTCGGCATCGGAGTACCGCCTTTGATCATGTCGGCGATATTTGCGCCGGCTCTGCAGCTCGACAGCGGAGGCAGGATTGTCCGGACCGGTGCCCTGATCAATGCCGTTTCGGATGTAGTGTTGGATATTATCGCGGTAAAAGCGGGACTCGGCATCTTCGGGATCGGTCTCGCGACAGCCGCGGCGAGCTATCTCAATCTGCTTTATCAGTGCAGACATTTTTTGAAAAAAGACCGGATGCTGCGCTTCGTCAGGCCCGATCTTACGATGCGTGAGTTCCTGAGCATTCTGGGAAGCGGTGGAGAAACGGCGGTCAAACGGCTGATGAATACCGTCCGCCCGGTCATTCTGAATGCGATCATCATTTCAAACGGCGGAGCTGTCGCGATGGCGGCGCTCTCCGTGCGAAACAACTGCGCCAATTTCACCGAGATCATCGGAGCGGGCCTCGCGTCGGCGGTCGGCCTGCTTTGCGGCCTGTATTACGGAGAGATCAACGAGGAGGCTATCAGTGAGGTCGATTCCTATTCAAAGAAGCTGATACTGATACTAAACGGCTCCGTCAGCGTGCTGCTTCTGATCTTTGCTCCGCAGGTCGCACGTATCTTTATTACCGGGGAGGGGGAGCTCTTCGGCATGGTCACCTTTGCGATCAGGCTTCTGGCGCTGCAGGGCCCCCTGCAGGCGCTGATCTCATGCCGCATCAAATATCTGCAGTCGATCCGTCTTACCGTAAATATGAATCTGCTGATCGTCGCTTCGAAGCTCGTTTTCGTGTTGTTTTCCGCATTCGTGCTGGGAAGTCTTTTCGGAGTATACGGTATTCTCGCCTGTTTTACGGTCAGCGACGCGCTTTCCCTGCTCGCTGTCTGCGTGTTTTATCTGGCGAAGACCCGGAAACGTCTCCCGAAGCAGGTGGATTTTCTCAATCTCCCGGCGGAATGCCATCTGAGCCCCGGCGACGTCATCTCGCTGGATATCCGCGGCATCGAGGATGTTACGCTCGGTTCGGAGCAGATCATGTATTTTTGCAGGGGGCATAAAATCGACCGCCGGACGGCCTACTTTGCCGCGCTCTGCTTCGAGGAGCTGGGGCGCAATACGGTGGAGTACGGCTTTCCGGAAAACAACTCCGATCACCCGATCATTGATCTTCGCGCGGTCGTCACTGACAGCTGCTTTGTGATCCGGCTGCGCGATAATTGTCCGAAATTCGACATTACTGAGCGTATTGCCGCCGTGGAAGCAGATACCTCCGATCCGACGCGGAATATCGGTATCCGCATCGTCAGCGGGTTCGCATCGGATATCACCTATCTGCAAACCTTCGAAACGAATACTGTCATTCTGCGTTTTTCGGAAAGGCCGGAAAGCGCCCGGCCTTGATACAGCCATTGTAAAACAGCGCTTTATTCCTGGCGGGAAGGCCCGGATATCCTCTGAAGAATGCGATAATTAATATAAATCATATCAGGAAGTGCCTGAAACCTCAATGTCGGCAAAAACAGAAGCGGATGAAACTGAAATCCGTTACATCCACTCGATAGGGTATATACTGCATTGCGACAAATATTAATTGTCAAAATATATTATATAGCCTATTGGTGATAGAAGTGTTTGTAGTATAATATATTTCTGCAGAAGCTGCAGGCCGTAGGCAGAAGGTAAGTGTCCGGGCGGGAAACCGATTCAAAGCAAATGATGCTGCAAAGAAGCCCGGGATCAGTGTAAGCGCATTTAACAGGCGCAGGGAGTACGGTTACTATCAAAAAATCGAAGATCCGGTGTCAGATAAATCCGGATAGTATAGAAAGCAAAGATGCGGACGCTTTGAAAAGAGCTGAAAAAGGAGGTCATCATGGCGGAAATCATCAAAATCAATCAGAACACGTGGAGGTTTGAGGAAGGCTTTGTCAGATTCTTCCTTCTTGAGGGAGAAGAAAAAGCGGTGATGATCGACAGCGGCGTGGCTTGCCCGGACGCCGCGGAGCTGGCGAAAACCGTCACTGACAAGCCGGTAATGCTGCTCAATACGCACGGCGACGGCGATCATGTCTCAGGGACAGGCGGATTCAAAGAGATCCATATCCACACAGCGGATTATTACGGTTGCGAGATTGACAGGAGATTCCCCGATACCGCTCTGGCCGAGGTGGATGACGGCGATATCATCGAGCTCGGGAACAGGCCGTTAAAGATCATACATATCCCCGGCCATACGAGAGGGAGCATTGCCATACTGGATGTGAACGACCGAGTCCTGTATTCGGGAGATTCCGTACAGGAGGGGCATATTTTCATGTTCGGCGCGAAGCGCGATCCGGAAGTCTTCGAGGCCGCTCTGGACAAGCTGATCGCGATGAAGGACGATTATGATCTGGTATATGCTTCTCACGGCGGTTATTCATTGGCGAATGATTATCCGGAGAAGGTAAAAGCGGCCTGGCAGCGGGTCAGAAACGGCGAGGTTGAGCCGGAGGAGACCGAGCTGCACGGTGTGATGGTGAAATCATTCACCACGCCGGACTGCGGGTTTTATCTGGACAAGTGAAGCTGCTGTCAGCTGTAAAGCGAGATTTCGCGCCGACAACATTCGAAACGGAAAACATACGAGTCGGCGATAATGCAGTTCAGAAGGTATCGTGCGGAGAAGGAGGAGTGATTGCATGAAAAAATCAACGCGAATGATCATATGGTGTGCGGTGGTCCTCGTACTGCTGATCGTTTTGATTCTGGATATGGGCGTCGGCCCTTACAGCAGCGGCCCGGCTGTCCGCGACCTGAAGGAAGATTTGAAAGAGCTCCACGGTGAGCCCTACAGCGGCCGCAAGGTCGAAGGCGGCATTGAAAGCATGGAATTCTTCGTCGATCCGGACACTTTCTTCATGACCGACTACGGTTGGCGCAAATTCTTCGGAGTGGATTACAAGTATACATGCAGGGTGGTCTACACTGTGACATCGCAGGATGGTGAGCCTGTCAGCGTGAGAACGATCACTTATGACGGGATCGATCCGATGGGCCACGACGAAGGTGAAATGAAGGCTTATGTCGATTCGGGGAACAGTCTGGAGACGCTTCGATGGGCAGAGCCACAAACGGAATGAGAGAATAAGGAGACTGATCGTGACAGAAAAACTGACATTCAGATACGCCGTGCGGGAAGATACGCCCCTGATCCTGCATTTTATCAGACAGCTCGCGGAATACGAAAAAATGGCCGACGAGGTGATCGCGGACGAGAGTACGCTGGAGCACTGGATCTTTGATAAGCAGAAGGCCGAGGTGCTCTTCGCCCTCGAGGATGGGAAAGAGATCGGCTTCGCCCTGTTTTTCCACAATTTCTCGACCTTCCTCG
>JAZRWL010000241.1:0-2846 GCA_045599685.1 Lachnospiraceae bacterium | reverse complement strand
CAGCTCGGCATATCCGTACAGGACCGCACCGGGCTGATTCTCGATATTTTTGAAAAACGCGCCCGTACAAAGGAGGCGAAGCTCCAGGTGGAGGCGGCGAAGCTGCAATATATGCTGCCCCGACTCATGAGCTATTATGAGGAATTCACCCGTCAGGGCGGTACCTCCGGCAGTATGAGCAGCCGCGGCGAGGGCGAAACGAAGCTCGAGCTGGACAGGCGAAAGATCGAACACCGGCTGGCGGAGCTGAACGCTTCACTGAAGCAGATAATAAAGGTGCGCGAAACGCAGCGAAAAAGACGCAGCAAAAGCGGCATTCCGAAGGTCGCTCTCGTGGGATACACGAATGCCGGAAAATCGACCGTCCTGAACTCGCTTCTCGAAAAATACGGCCGTGATGACGAAAAGAAGGTCATCGAGGCCGATATGCTCTTTGCTACGCTGGACGCGAATACAAGGCATATCACACCCGAGGACGGGCGGGATTTTCTTCTGACTGATACCGTAGGTTTCATCCACAAGCTTCCCGCAGGACTGATAAAGGCCTTCCGTTCCACTCTCGAGGAGGCCTGTGAGGCCGACCTCCTGCTGCTCGTGGTGGATTATTCCGATCCTCATTACCCCGAGCAGATCGAAGTGACGC
The DNA here is from genome assembly GCA_045599685.1 of Lachnospiraceae bacterium. Lineage (GTDB taxonomy): Bacteria > Bacillota > Clostridia > Lachnospirales > Lachnospiraceae > UBA3774. The sequence goes on along the minus strand of JAZRWL010000241.1, from coordinate 2,203 downwards.
GCGAGACTCTCACCGAGATCGGTGCAGGCGCGATCCCGAAGATCATCGTTTACAACAAGTGTGACCTCGAGCCCGGCGCATTCTACCCGCGCCTGAGAAAGGGCGATGAGCTCAGCACTCCCGACAGGCTCTATATCAGCGCGAAGGAGGATGCCTCTCTGGAAATGCTGATAAAGCATATCTCCGATACGGTCTACAGCGGCTATGTGGAGGCGGAATTCCTCATACCCTACGCGCAGTCCGCTCTCGTCAATACTCTGATGACAGAAGCGCAGGTCCTCTCCTGCGACTACAGGGCAGAAGGCACCTTATTAAAGGTGAGCTGCGCGAAGGCTTATCATGAGAAGTATAAGGAGTATCTCGCCCATTAAGCCGCAAGCGTAAAGTCATTTGTTTTCTTCAAAATTTTCGACCTGTCTCATTATCTTTCGGAACACTTCGGGGCTGTACTGAGGGGCATAAATAAAAAATCACGCACACGTTTAAGCTTTGTGTGCGTGATTTTTATTCATGCCGGAAGTAAACATCGCGTCCGACTCCTAATATGAAAAACCGTGCATACCAAAGGACAAAAGTCCCCGGTATGCCCGGTTTGTTCTGCTTTACTGTCTGTGACAGCCGCGGCTTTTCTTTATTTTACTCTTACTCCGCGAATACCTTTTTCAGTAGCGCGAAGCGAGGAAGACCGTTCTCCTTTTCCATGGGTGTTTCGCCCTGGATGAGCGGGAGCGCGTAATCGACGAAGTCGGCCGTGACATCATTTCCGGACTCGGTGATCCAGTCGAGCGGGACCTTCTTCTCAAAATTCGCTACCTCCGCGAGGTCGAAGAGCTTGATATTCATCTTATAGCCGTTTTTGCGGTCGCACTCAAAGCCGATCATCTTGTCTGTGACGCCCTGCAGCATGCATTCTACCGCTGCCTTTCCTGCGGCGTAGGACTCGTTGATATCTGTGAGTGAAGCACAGTGCGCGGCGCATCTCTGCAGGATGCTGAGCTCCACGCCTCTCGTCTTCACACCGAGCTCGGCCTTGACCTTTGCCGCAAGCATGGCGGCGAGACCGCCGAGCTGCGCATGACCAAAGCCGTCTGTAGCCGAGGTCTTCGCCTCTGAGACGAAGGTGCCGTCCGCGTACTGGACGCCCTCGGAGACCGCTACGATGCAGTTTCCGGTAGATTTAAAGACACGCTCCACATCGGCGAGGAAGCTGTCCATGTCGAAGACCTTTTCGGGAAGATAGATGAGATCCACATTGCGCTCGGTAAGATTCGCGAGCGCCGCGGCGCCGGTGAGCCAGCCCGCATGTCTTCCCATGCACTCCACGATTGTCACGGTGCCGGTATCATATACTCGCGCGTCTCTTCCCATCTCCATGAGAGATGTAGCAATATACTTCGCCGCGCTGCCGTAGCCGGGGCAGTGACCGGTACCGAAGAGGTCATTGTCGATGGTCTTCGGGACGCCGATGACCATGCACTCATATCCGGACTGCTTCAGATATTACGAGATCCTGTTGCAGGTATCCATGGAATCGTTTCCGCCGTTGTAGCAGAAATATCTGACATCGTATTTGCGGAAGATCTCGAGGATGCGCTTATAATCGGTCTCATCCTGTGCGGGATCCTTCATTTTGTAGCGGCAGGAGCCGAGAGCGGACGACGGGGTGTACATGAGCCTGTCAAGCTCTGCCCTGTCCTCCTCATCCATCACATAGAGCCTGTCGTTCAGGACGCCCTTTATGCCGTGCTGAGCGCCGTAGACCTTTGTGATACAGTCCGCGTCGAGCGCGGTGCGGATCACGCCGTAGGCACTCGCGTTGATAACTGACGAGGGGCCGCCTGACTGACCTATGATTAGTGCGCCTTTCAGTGCCATATCATCCACCTCAGGCCTTTCCGGAGCAGCCGAGCACATCCACGAGCTTGTGGCGTACGAGCTCCTTGATATTGGATCTCGCGGGCTTCAGATACTCTCTGGGATCGAACTTCTCGGGATGCTCAGCCATGAACTTTCTGATGGTACCGGTCATCGCGAGACGGATGTCGGAATCGATATTGATCTTGCAGACTGCACTGCGTGCCGCCTCGCGGAGCTGATCCTCGGGCACTCCGATAGCGCCGGCCATATTTCCGCCGTAGGTATTGACCATGGTGACATATTCCTGAGGCACGGAGGATGAGCCGTGAAGCACGATAGGGAAGCC
>JAZRWL010000240.1:0-4770 GCA_045599685.1 Lachnospiraceae bacterium | reverse complement strand
GTGGGTCTGCGAGGCGCGGTGGCGGTCAGTGTGGCCGGTGTCGCAGGATACAGCGGTCGCGAAGGAGTGAGATTAGCGGCATCCTCACTCGCCGAAAAGCCCGTAAGACTTGCATTTGTCGAAGCGCTGACTTCGGAAAAGACGATAGGCAGGATCGCGCTGAGGCAGGCTCTCGACAGCGATATCTCACCGGTGGACGATCTGCGCGCGACTGCAAAATACAGGCGTGAGGTCGCCGAAAATCTGCTGATAAAGGCATTGGAGGGTTATGGCTATGACATCCGTTGAAATAAAATGCATCGTAAACGGAAATGAGGTCTCCGCTGTGATCGACAGCGGCATGAGCCTGCTGCATTTTCTTAGAGAGACGCTCGGACTCACCGGCACGAAGGAGGGCTGCGGCGAGGGAAGCTGCGGCGCCTGTACTGTGCTCGTAGACGGTCTCAATGTGGATTCCTGCCTCTATCCTGCGATACAGGCGGAGGGCAAAAGCATTATTACGATAGAGGGAGTCGAAAAGGACGGAGAACTCTCCGAGATACAGCAGAGCTTTCTCGATCACGGAGCAGTACAGTGCGGCTTCTGCACGCCGGGAATGATACTGTCCGCACAGGCGCTGCTTTCGGCGAACCCTCATCCCACAGAGCCTGAGATACGCCGCGCGATGAGCGGCAACCTCTGCCGCTGCACGGGATATCAGAAAATAGTAGAGGCGATACAGGCTCTCGGTGACGCCGCGGAATAAGTCGAAAGCGGCTTTACCGTGAAGCGGCATCAAAGAGCGGAACGATCTGAATGGCGAAGTCGAGCAGAAGGGGCCGGCGGCTCTTCCTGCTCGATTCTTATATCAATGGTTGTGCGGTTTTTTCGCGGGCTGATCTCTGCCGTTTCCGGTACGCAAATCCGAAGATTGACGGCCACCATGCGTGATGGTATGCTGACAGCAGTCTGTAATGACGTGTACGATATGCCGGTATAGTACTGCGGAAGTGTGCCCCGTACGGGTCGGATGCCGCATATACAGGAAGAACAGAGGGGAAAATATGAAAAAGAAGCTTTTTATCGTGATCGGACTGGCGGTGATGTTTCTGCCGCAGCTGCTGTGCGCATCTGTGTCTGTCCGGATGCTGGCGATCTTTGTCAGCTCCATCTGGATGTGGATCAGCTGCTCGATCGAGCTCGGATCGCTCGCCTGCCTGGCGGCGCTGTGCCTTTTGCCCGGAGTGACCAGCGCATCGGTCTTTTCGGCGTCCTTCGGCTCCTCGACGATCATGTTTCTGATATTCAGCTTTCTGCTCAGCTATGCGCTCTCCGAGACCGGCGTGCTGCGGCGGATCGCCGTATTTTTTATCGACAATAGGCTGGCGAGAAAGAATTCTCACTGGTTCATGGCGCTGTATTTTACCTCGATGCTGGTCGTCGGCAGCTTTATGGCACCGACTACGGTATTCATCCTTTATTACTCGATAGTACAGGAGATATATTCGCTGCTGGGGCTGGAAAAGGGTGACAGTATGGCGCGGAAGCTGATGGTCGGCACCGGCTTTTTCGCTTCCGTTTCCTGCGCTATGACGCCGGTGGCCCATACCTTCCCGATCATGGCGCTGGGATATTATGAGGCATCCACAGGAACGGCGATCTCCTATATCACTTATCTGAAATACGGTCTTCCCATCGGCATCATTCTTTCTGTCTGCGCAGGCGCTCTGCTGATACGCGGTGTGAGCATGGATTATGATCTTTCATCGATCCGGTTCCGGAAAAGCGCATGGAAGTGGCAGGAGATCCTTTCCTCCGCGGTATTTGCGCTCGTTGTCTGCTGCTGGCTGATCACCGGGATCTGGCCGAAGGCTTTCGCGGGCCTCAATGATCTGGGCACTGCCTGGCCGGCAATCATCGGTTGTATCGTCCTGTGCGCGACGGGCTGCCTGAATGTGAAGGACGGCTTTACGAAGGGCGTGTCATGGCCCGCGATCCTGCTGTGTTCGGCTACACTTGCCCTGGGAAGCTTCCTTACAAAGGATGAATTCGGCGTATTGCCTGCCGTAAAGGCAATGATAGAACCGCTGACCGAAAAGCTCCCGGCGATCCTGATGATCGTGGTCATCGTAGCCTTTACGGTGCTGCTGACCAATCTTATTTCCAATATCGTCACGACGACCGTCAGCTACAATCTGTTCGTGCCTGTCCTGCTCGGGACCGCGTCGCTTTCTCCGGAGGCGGCGACGATAATCATCGGTATCTGCGCCTCCCTCGCCTACGCGCTGCCTTCATCCATCGCGCATATCGCCCTGTGCGGCAGCTCGGGCTGGGCGGAAAGTAAGGACATGCTGCGATACGGCAGTGTGATGTGCGCCGTATCCATAGTGGTCGTCTGTCTTGTCATGTTCATATTGTAAGCAGTGCGCGCCGCTTAGGACGATCAGGAGCGGAGCCGTACATGCAGGACCGTATAACGACAAAAGCGTTTATTGATAGTAGGTCCGGTCGGGAGACCGGTGTTTCAAAAAGAAGTACAGGAGGAACAGGATTATGATGAGAAAAGAGATCGCAGAGCTTTCGGAAAAGTACGCAAAGATCTTCGAAGACTGTGCAGATGCAATTTGGGCGACTCCCGAGATCAATTTTACGGAGCATAAGTCTCATGCCGCGGCTATGAAATGCATGCAGGAGCTCGGATTCGAGATCAGCACGCTCCCCGATATGGACACTGCGTTTATCGCGACCGCCGGTCACGGAAAGCCCGTGATCGGTATCCTCGGTGAGCTCGACGCGCTCCCCGGACTCAGCCAGTGCGCGGATACGGATCATCTCGAGCCCCTCGAAAAGGACGCCCCCGGCCATGGCTGCGGACACAATCTCCTCGGCTGCGGCGGTATGGAATGTGCCTATATCCTCAAAAAGTATTTTGAGGAACATGATATCGAAGGAACGATCAAGTATTTTTCCTGCCCTGCGGAAGAGGGCGGTGTAGGAAAGGTCTATATGATCCACAGAGGTGCTTTCGAGGATGTTGACTTCAACGTGAACTGGCATCCCGGCACGAGCTTCGGCATCACGCACAGCGGCAAGTCAATCCTGATCCAGAATTATCATTTCCACGGCAAGGCGAGCCACGCTGCAGGCGCTCCCGAAAAGGGCAGATCCGCACTGGACGCCATGGAGCTGATGAATATCGGCATCCAGTTCCTCCGCGAGCATATGGACAAGGAAACCTATATCCATTACGCATATATGAATGTCGGCGGCAGGGCGGCGAATGTCGTGCAGGCGGATGCCGAGGCGCAGTATGTGATCCGCGCAAAGGACAATACCGAGCTCAAGCTGATGCAGCAGAGAGTACACAAGATCGCGCAGGGCGCGGCGCTCATGACCGAGACCGAACTCGTAAAGCATGAGATCGTATCCGCGTTTTCCTCATTCATCGACAACGAGACTCTCGCAGCCGTCGCAAGGGAGAATATCAAGGAGAGCATCCCCACGATCACCTATACGGACGAGGAAAAGGAATATCTGAAGAAATTCGTGGCCTGCGGCAGTACGCCCGACGTGGAAGAGCTCGTCTCCATGCAGATCCTCGAGGACAGACCTACGAGCTCTGACGTTTCCGATTGCAGCTGGGTCGTCCCCACTCTGATGATTACCGTGCCGACGCTTGCGAACGGTACTCCCGGTCACAGCTGGAACGTCACCGCCCAGGGAAAGAGCGCTGTAGCGCATAAGGGCATGAATCTTGCCGCGCAGATCATGGCAAACGTATGTGTCGATATGCTCGAAAAGCCCGAGCTCATCGAAAAGGCAAAGGAAGAATTGAAGACGAATCTCAAGGGAAGGACCTATGAGAGCGAGTGCTTCATACCGAAGGATAAGAAGCCTGTCCCGATCTATTGATCGTGACTGTATTTTCAGGACAATACGTTTTGTCCCGAAACCGAAAAAACCCCGGGGCGATCGCTCCGGGGTTTTCAGCGTGCGCAAGAAGATTCGAACTCCCGACCTTCTGATCCGTAGTCAGACGCTCTATCCAGCTGAGCTATGCGCACATACATCAGGCAAGTTCGTATTTTAGTCTATGACAATATGAAAGTCAAGAGAAAATCTGAGATTTTTTGAAATAGTACCGCGGGATCAGACGGTGAGATCATCAGTGATATTTGTTTGAATACGCGGGTTTTTGTGGTATAATACACGATTATACTGCCGGAATAGTGCAGACAGGATCAGAACAGGAGGTAGAATATGGAGTACGTAATCAAGGACAGGGAGCCGAAACTGGCGTTAAAGTATTTTGAAGATATTTCGGCGATACCGAGGGGTTCCTCCAATGAGGAAGCGGTCGCGAGATTCATAGACAACAGGGCTGCCGAGCTCGGCCTTTACCATCGGATCGACCATAAGTGGAACGTCTTTGTAAAGAAGCCTGCGACGAAAGGCTACGAGGACAAGCCTCCGGTACTGATGCAGGCACATCTGGATATGGTAAATGAGAAAAATGCCGATACCGTTCATGATTTTGAGAAGGACGGACTGAAGCTCAGGGTGGACGGAGACATCCTTACCGCAGAGGGCACCACTCTCGGCGCCGATGACGGCAAGGGCGTGGCTTATATGCTGGCGCTGATGGATTCTGACAGCGATTCCTTCGTACATCCTCCGCTCGAATTCCTGTTCACCTCTGAAGAGGAGATCGGCTTCGGCGGCGCTTTCGAATTCGACCTTTCGGATGTCGAAGCAAAGCGTATGATCGGTCTTGACGCAGGTCCCGAGGGC
>JAZRWL010000239.1:0-2571 GCA_045599685.1 Lachnospiraceae bacterium | reverse complement strand
CTTTAATATCACCTGCGCGGGACTCGGCATATCCTTCGTCAGCGATACGCTCATACTGCGTATGCCGACGCAGGAAAACGCCGTATATTACAAGCTCCCTGCCGACGCGAGCGCGAGACAGGTGAGACTTTACTGGAAGAGGGGGCGCTATCTTACACGCGCCATGAAGGAATTCGTAAATTTAGCATCAGGAGGTTCGTTATGAAGAGTGTGTTGATGATAAAATATCATTGCAGACACGAGATGAGAGAGACATTTCTGAAGGAGCTTTATTCCGAGGGCATCCATGAGGCGGTCAATGGCGAGGACGGCTGCGTGAAATACGATTATTTTCTTGACCCCTTCGACGGGGACTGTCTTGTCCTCGTGGAAAAGTGGGACTCAAAGGAACAGCAGCAGGTCCATCTTACACAGCCGCATATGACGAAAATGCGCGCCATAAAGGAAAAATATGTCGAGTCTACGGACCGTATCGAACTGTGAGATAAGAATAGTTTTCGAAAAAATTAATAATTGCATAATAAATGTTTTCAAGTCGGAAAATATGTGCTATAATAATTCTATCTTATATACGGAAGGTATGTTATGAGAGAATTTGTAGTAATGGCAGACGTCAATACGGACCCCGCTCCCGAATATATCGAACAGGAGGGGATCACCATATTTCCGCAGTATTATCACTTCAATGACGGAGTGATATACGGCGATGAGAAAAAGCTCAGCTCAAAGGAGTTTTACGACAGGCTGAAAAAGGGAGAAAGAGCTTATTCCATGGGCTGCAACCCCGAGACCGTACGTCGTATGATGGAGGATGAGCTGAAAAAGGATCACGATATCCTCGCGATCATGGCTTCATCGGCATGCAGCGGCAGCTATAATACCGTCCTTATGGAATCCCGCGAGCTCATGGAGGAGTATCCGGGCTCGAAGATCATCGTGATTGATACTTTCCTGGAGACCGTACCGGCCGGAATGTCGGTATTCATGGCGCAGGAAATGAAAAAGAAGGGCGCGACCCTCGAGGACACGGCTGCGGAGATCGAGAAGCACAAGCTCGAGTTCAATGTTCTTTTCATAGTGAACGATCTGAAATTCCTCGTGCGCGGCGGCAGGCTCGATCCGGCGAGTGGACTTGTGGGAACTCTGCTCGGCATCAAGCCCATCCTGACAGAGGGCGACGGCCTCATTACCTCGCATTCGAAGTGCCGCGGCAAGAACACTGCAAAGAAGAATATCATCAAGGAACTCAAGGAAATGAACCTTGATCCCGAGTATTTTGCGGTGCTTCATTCCGCCGACAGGGAGGAAGCCCTGGAATTCGCAGAGCTTCTGAAGCAGGAGCTCGGTGTGACTCCGAAGTGGATAAGCGAGATCAGCCTCATCATCGGCGTCCATATCGGTGACGGCGGCGTAGGCGTGGTCTACAGGAAGCTGCCGGATTGATAGTATACGGCGAAAACCCCGCCAGGCGGCGGGGCTTTTTCATACCCGGGGCCACGCGGGCTTGTTTACGAAATGCGCCGTGTGTGTAATAATATCGTCCGGAGAGCAGGCCTGTTGTACCGCGCCCGGATGCGCGGCGGGTGATGATCCCCCGCGCAGGCTGTATGAGAGCGCAGTCCTGAGCCTGCCTGATACACAGGCCCGTCTATGCAGCTCCGGAGCGGACGGGGCTGCGCTACTTCAGATGATCATTTGAGAAACAGGAGGCAAAAATGAAGATACTGGCAGTGATCGATATGCAAAAGGACTTCGTGGACGGAGCGCTCGGGACACCGGAGGCTGTCACGATAGTGGGAAATGTGGCGGAAAGGGTGAAAAAAGCGGTATCGGACGGAGAATACGTATTATTCACGAGAGACACTCATTACGAGAACTATCTTGAGACCCTTGAGGGCAGGAATCTTCCCGTGAAGCATTGCATAAAGGGCACGGAGGGCTGGGAGATCATTCCCGAGCTGGCGGGATATGTCGGCGAAGCGACCGTGATCGACAAGCCTTCGTTCGGCAGCATTGAGTTCGGCAGTCTGCTGCGGGAGCTCGACGGAGACGACCCCGTGGAAATGATCACGATGATCGGACTGTGCACCGATATCTGTGTCATTTCGAACGCTCTTATGGCAAAGGCGAGCCTTCCTGAGGTACCGGTCCGCGTCGAGGCGGCCTGCTGCGCCGGAGTCACGCCCGCGACACATACGCAGGCACTCGAGGCCATGAAAATGTGCCAGATAGAGATAGTGTGACATGAAGGTGACAGAGGTGGTGGCCGCGCTCATTCGCAGGGGCGGCAGCTTCATGATATGCCAGCGGCCCGCGCACAAGGCCCGCGGGCTTCTCTGGGAATTCGTCGGCGGAAAGGTTGAGCCCGGCGAGACGAAGGAGGAAGCTCTGATCCGCGAGTGCCGCGAGGAGCTCGATATCGGACTCTCGGTCGGTGAGATCTTCATGGAACTCACGCATGAGTATCCCGATATCACGGTACATCTTACACTTTTTGAGGCGGAGATCGCCGAGGGGGAGCCTCGTCTTCTCGAACACAAAGACCTGCGTTATATCACTCCGGCGCAGATA
>JAZRWL010000238.1:0-3805 GCA_045599685.1 Lachnospiraceae bacterium | reverse complement strand
ATATGCGTTCGTAAAGAACGAAAACGGCGCGAAGCTGAAATAAAAAAGGAAATACTGAGCTTCGTGCCTTCCGCACGGAGCGATGATACGGCATTTGTGACGAGCCGCGATCCGCCTGGGACCGCGGCTTTTTTTGCATGCTGTAACGGCTTTTCAGATAATAAAACGAAGTCTTTGCATTTGATTCTGCAGAAATTGGTTACAAAAATTAATTGACAAAGGCACATGGCGGACATATATTGATCTTGTTGAATGGTTTCAATGAAACGCGTCAATGAAAACAATCAGTGAAACGATTTGACGAAAGCGCGCTTTACGCACCAGCGATCTGGCAAAACAAAAAAAAGAGAGGAAAGCATTATGGATGGTATTTCTTTTGCTGATTCGACATGGATGTACCTGTTTGTAGGTGTTGTTCTGATCGGCATCCTCGGACAGAATTTCTTTATGATGAGGAAAGCCTGGAAGCATGCCAGAGAGGATCTCGGATACACCAACGCGCAGATCAGAAAGGGACTGATAAACGGTATCGTAGTAAGTATCGTCCCCACTATCCCCGTTATCGTCGTACTGCTGACGCTCATAACACTGCTCGGCGGACCTCTTCCCTGGCTCAGACTTTCGGTCATCGGTTCCGCGACCGGTGAGTCGATGGCTGCCAGCGCCGGCGTCGAGGCCGTAGGAGAGAGCCTCACACTGGGCGGTTTCTCCGTAGTCGGCTGGGTCGCCGCCTGCTGGGTAATGAGTCTCGGCAACTCGACCTCCCTCGTCTGGTCCGTACTGGCGATCAAGCCTATTTCAAAGATCTACGGCGCGGCTGAGAAGTTCGATATCGGTCTCGTCATCTGCCTCGGCACCGGCTGCCTCTGCGGCCTGATGGGCTATGCGACCATGTCTTTTGGCATCAGCGCTATGTCTACGAAGGGCATCGTATTCCTGAGCAGCTTCGCACTGGGGGCGGTCCTTACGGTGATCATGAAGAAGATTCCCAAGGCCAAATGGATCAATAACTGGCTGATGGCAGTCTGTATGCTGTTCGGTATGCTGATTGCCTGCCTGGTACTCTGAGAAGGGAGGATATGAAGATGGATAAAAAACAATTTGAAAACTGGGTGCATAAATTCGGTATGCTGTCAGGAACCGTGCTCCTCATTCTGATGGTGATATTCCCGATCCTGACCAGCCTTGTGACCGGTGTCTGGCCCGACATCCCGATGATCCTTCCGGCGATACTCAGTGTTACGCTGATGCTCGCTCCCTGGTGGCCTGCCGAATGTTTCGGCTATATGACCACGATGGGCCCCGGCGCTCTGTATCTGTCATATATCACCGGCAATGTCACGAACCTCCGTATGCCTGCTACGATAGGCACGATGAATGCTCTGGAGATGGAGCCCAATACCGATGAGTGCCATACGATGGCTATCATAGCCTGTGGCGCGTCGAACTTCACCACCATCATCCTTCTGGCTATCGGCCTCGTGCTCGCCGTTCCGCTGAAGCCTGTGCTCGAGGCGGAGGCTCTGCAGCCCGCGTTCAACTTCGCAATCCCGGCCCTGTTCGGCGGCGTCGTCGCTCAGAGCGTATTCAAGAGTGTGAAGAGCTTCCTGTATTATCTCATCCCCGCGGCTGTCGCGATCTTTTTCTGCTTCGCGACCCCTGCCTTCAATACTGCGTACGTGATGCTCATCTGCACCGTTATCGGCGCTGCCGTATATTACATATTTGACTATCTGCCGAAGAAAAAAGCCAAAGCGGCGGAATGATCAAAGGCTTGTAATCCTCTCTCATACCGGCGAACAAGAGGCGCTCCCTTCTTCAGCTTCTCTTTTCGCCGGATCGGCGGGGTCGGAACATGCCGGATATCACCGGAGACTGAGGAAAAACCATAAGCTACAGCTGAAAGGAGAAGAATATTATGGATAAAAGTTATCTGATCAAATGCGGAAAGCTCTTCGACGGTATACATGAAGAGCTGAAGGAAAACATGGAGATACTGGTCATCGGCGATACTATCAGGGAAGTCGGACAGGCTCTTCCGATGCCCGAAGGAACGGAGATCGTCGATCTGAGCCATCTCACCGTAACACCGGGCATGATCGATGCCCATGTACATTCGGATATAATGAATACCGGCAAAATGGCTGCCTTTGATTCAAACGCATACGCTGTGTTCGCGCATCTGCATACTGCGCAGAGATGTCTGCACAGGGGCTTTACTTCGATCCGCGCGATGAGCGTAAACTGCCATGACTACGGCGTGGTCGACGCGAAGAGAGTGATCAACGAGGGCTATTTCGAAGGCTCGAGAATGGTAGTAGCCTGCCATATGCTGGGCTCGATAGCGGGCCACGCGGATTCCTCCACGATGTTCGGGATGAGGAACAACCCCGCGCTCAGCGAGGCGGCGAGGAAAAAGGTCTCCATCGGTGTCGGAGCCGATTTCTTCCGCGAGGCTGTCCAGAATGAGTGCAAATTCGGCGCCGACTATATCAAGATCATGCTTTCGGGCGGTTTCTTCACCCCGAATGACGGACCCGAAGATCAGCAGTTGAATGATGAGGAATTAAGGGCTATAATCGATACCGCTCACGGATGCCACAAGACAGTCACTGCTCATGTATATGCTCCTGATCTGCTGAACAAACTCCTCGATTTCGGTCTGGACGGAGCGGAGCATGCGGCTCTCATCGATGAGAAGACCGCTTATCGCTTTGAGCAGAGCAATGCCTATGTAGTGCCCACCTTCACACCTTATAACGAGATCATCTGGCTCGATGAGAAGGCGCTCAAAATGAAAGGCGAAGCTATGGAAAGAAAGCTCCGCCAGTATCAGAAGCAACTGACCGAGAGCCGCGACATCATCGTGAATTCGAATATGAGGATGGGCTACGGCACAGATATAGTAGCTGTTTACCAGTGCTACGATTCGTGGGTAGAGTACGCTTCCTGGCTCAAGGCTGGCATGGACCCCTTCAGGACTCTGAAAGCTGCGACTTCTGTCAATGCCGAGATCCTCGAGATCGATGATATCACCGGCAGCATAGTGCCCGGAAAGCGTGCAGATATTGCAGGCTGGCACCGCGATCTTCTCACAGATCAGCTGGCACTCAAGGAGTGCGACTTCGTAATGAAGGACGGCGTGATCTACGAGACTGAATACGCGTAAAGGAGGTATTTTGGAGCACAGAGATACTAAACGGGCGATACAGGCGCGTGAGACCAAAAACAGGATAGGTGAAGAGGCGATGAAGCTTTTCGACAGGAAAGGCATAGAAAACGTGACGATAGCGGAAATCGCCGAGGCCGCAGGATGCTCGCCGGGGAATTTTTATCATTACTATAAGAGCAAGGGCGATATCCTGGCTGATGGTCTGAAGCTGCTGGACGAGAGCTACCTCGAGGCAGCTGACCGTATTAATACGGAGGAACCGTTCAGAAGCATGGACTCAGCTCAGAAATTCGCCGAGTTTTTCTGTGAGACGATAAGGATCTGCTCGGAGGGATCGTATCTTCACGTGTATTACCTGAACGGTATCAGAGAAATGGAGAAAAAAGCGCTGCAGTACAGCGATACGCGTGAGTATTTCCGGATCTGTGAGGACTTCCTGCGGGAAATGCAGGTGGAAGGTCTCCTGTGTGATGACCTCGATGTCAAGAAGGGGGTCGATATGCTCCTGGTCCTCGTAAGAGGGATACTCATGGAATGGGTGGTCAACGACCGGAATTTCGATCCCGTAGCGCGTGCGCGTTTCGTTATGGATCATATGATTTCGGGCTTCCTCAGGTGATCCGCTGCCCCGCT
>JAZRWL010000237.1:0-5203 GCA_045599685.1 Lachnospiraceae bacterium | reverse complement strand
TGTTCAGGCCCTCTTCCAACACGGAATACACCGTCCTGTTCTTTTTCGCCAATAAGGAAGGCGTGTATTCCGAGAAGCCTTCGGCGCCCATGCGGGGCTTCGATATCACCACCGTTTGGGGAGAATCCGCGACCTTTGCCGCAGCCGCCGCTACATACTTCTGCGCGTCGCTATCATTGACCAGCACCTCTGTCAGCATATGATATTCCACCTCCGCGGTGCAGCGGAAGGCAGCCGCTGTCTCCTGCGCTATCCTTTCCATCATGCCGGGCAGCGAATGATGCACATCCACGTCGTAGCAGCGGCAGGTGCCCTCCATGACAGCCTCGCCGGAGACTACATTGAAGCGGCTCCCGCTCTGGAGTTTCCCTACCGTCACGACCACGGGCTGGATGGCCGGGATCTCTCTGCTCACCATAGTCTGCAGGTTCATTACTATCGCGGAGGCCGCGACAGTCGCGTCCACCGAGGCTTCGGGCATCGCGCCGTGGCCGCTCTTGCCGGTGACTTTTATGCGGAACATATCCGCCGCGCTGGCCGCCGCACCGGGCACGTAAGAGATGATGCCCTTAGGGGTGCCGCCGCCGATGTGCTGTCCGAATATCGCATCGACTCCGTCCAGGCCGCCCTGAGCGATGACGAGCTTCGCGCCCTGAGCCACCTCCTCCGCGGGCTGGAAGATCAGGCGTACATTGCCGCAGAGCTCATCCTTTATTTCATTCAGTATTATCGCCGCACCGTAAAGCATTGCCGCGTGAGTATCATGGCCGCAGGCATGCATCAGGCCCTCGTTCTTTGACTTGAAATCCAAATCGGTCTTTTCGGTGACGCTCAGCGCGTCGATGTCCGCGCGGAGAGCGACCGTCTTTCCGGGCTTTCCGCCCTTTATCTCCGCTATCAGTCCCGAAGGGTCCAGACGGCGATAGGCGATGCCGAGCTCATCGAGTCTGGCTGCTATCCTGTCCGTTGTCTGGAATTCCTTAAGGCTGGCTTCGGGATACATATGAAGTTCTCTGCGCAAGGAAATGACTTTTTCCGCTACCTCTGATGCTTTTTGCCTGAAATCCATTTTTTGCTCCTTTTCTGCTGTTCTGCTTTACTTATTATTGAATAATCTTGTTTTCATCCGTCTCATCCCGGGCCTGTACCGCTCTATCCCCGGCTGCGGCCGTCCGGACACGGTCACTCAGAGCTGCTTTCGGCGTCATAGGCGGCTGGTACCGCATTTCGCTCCGTGTGTCCTGACCGGCTCAATCAACGGCATCCGTATGCTCATCCAGCACGTACTCTCCGCGGAACACCTTCCAGTTCGCCGTGTCTCTGCGGTCGTCGTGTACGCTGCCCCACCAGGACGCGGGGAAGGTAGTGCTCTTTATCCCCTCGAACTGGTATTCGTGGCTGAAGGTGATGTACTGATCATGGGCATATTTCTCGTCGGAACTGATCGGCCTCCCCGTGAAGGGATTGACCGGATCCTCTATCAGGCCGTCGGTCGCGAGCACCGGTACGTCCGCATTCGTCATGAAGTCCTCGCATGTCGTAAAGCCCGTCGCGCCGAAATCCTTTACCATGAGCAGCGGATAATAATACTCCGTGCAGACGGCGGATTTTCCCTCCTCGCGCACGATGAGATTTTCGAGCTGGTACAGGTCCATCGCATGATCCGCCGTGAGGATGATGCGCGTATTGTCATATGCTCCCGACTCACGCAGATGATCGAACCACTCGCCGAGGCGCTTCAAAGCAGCCATATTGACCTCATAATGCTTCAGATGTGTCACGTCCGCCATGTCAAGAGTCTGTCCCTCATAAGTGAACCGTTCCTCATGCTCACTGTCATAATCGCTGTTGTCCACCTCCGCCGAGGGCACGAAGTCCGGCTCCTGCACAAGATTCGGCTCGTGCGTCGTATTATTCGACAGGAACAGGAAAGTGTCCGTATCCTCATCGGTGATGTCCGTCATCGTATCCATATTCGTGAGGACGGTATATGCCTTCATCAGCGCGGAGCTGAGCCCGTTCGCCTTTGTGTGGCTCTGGGCGGCCTGACTCGTCGGAGTAGCGGGGTGATAATACTCTCCGTCATTGTAAAATGTAGTCTGCAGGAAGACAGGCGCGCATTTCATCAGACTGAAGCAGAAAAAATTCCTCGAGGTCGCCTCGACCACGAGCTCCTTCCTCCCCGGATCCTCAAAATACCCCTCTGTATTGTACGTATCTATCTCAGGCCATTCATCGAAGATCGAAAGATCGGGCGTCCAGCGGTAACCGGCGAGAGGCGGATCGCAGACAGTGACCTCGAAACCGCTGTCATTGAAGATTACGGGCATGACCTTCAGCGCTTCATTGTGTTTATCCTTCAGAGGCTCCGAAGAGCGCCTGTTCATCTCGACTGGTGTGTACTCGTATCCGCCGAGAAGCGGCGGCGCCGCAAAATTCGTATGTCCTCCGAAGGATATCGTATTCGGATAATATGTGAACCCGTCATACTGCGCCAGAAGCTTCGGGGCCTCCTGCATGAAGTACGGGATATATTCACCGAAAGCGCGGTCGAGCATTATCACGACCACGTTCTTCCCCGTCGTGCTGAGCCGGAATTCCGGCCCCGTATAATAGGCGCTGCGGTCTGTCACATTCCCTTCGGAGATATCAGCAGTAGCGGAATTGATCAACCCGATATTGATCACGGACATCGCCGTCACCGCCACAGCCGCCGAGATCAGCGCCGGTACTATGAAGCGTCTCAGCTTTGAGCGCGCCGCGAGGATGAAGATCACCGCGACAAAAGCTATCACGACGAGATTGAGCACGATCTCGGAGACCGAGAATGACATTCCCCTCTCATATTGAAGGCTCGGGGAAAGCACTCCCAGCTCTCTGCCGAAGAACAGATAGGTAATGAGCATCGCGCCGCTCATCACCCAGATCACGTGCTCAAAGATGACCTTTACCTTATCTCCAGCCAGCCAGTAAAAAACGCGCAGCCAGATCAGGAAGGTCCCCACGCCCATGCAGATACTGTGTATCACATACCAGACCGGCGAATAATAGTAATTCACATCCACGAATTCAAGCGGCGAGGCCGCGATGAAATTCGACGGTATGAGCAGTCCGGTGAGCACCGCCAGGAAAAGACCGCAGACCGTAAATAACTTCCTGTCGGGCTTATATGACTTCTCCGCGGTTTTTGTCCGCGGTCCGATAAGACTGAGGAACGCAGGAAGCTGCAGCGCGAGGCCCAGTGCTGAAAGAAAAAGTTTTCTCCTAATGGTCTCCTCTGCAAATACCGACCACGCGATGACGATGAGCGCCGCACCCGCGAGTGACGAAAGGATCTTCACTATCCTCGCGGGATCTTTCAGCTTATAAAAGATCGTTTTTATCAGCGAGAAAAGATTATTGAGCGTCCAGTAAAAGACGAGTCCCGCAGGCGAATCATACAGGAATACCAAGAAAAACGCCGCCATCGCGTATAGCTGGATCTTCGTCTTGCGCGGAAAGCCTTTTGAATAGATGATGCAGGAAACGATATTGATCGCCGTCATGAGTACGGGAAGCACATTGACGGAGAGACCGCCTATACGAAGCAGCTGATCCGGCGCGCCCAGATTCGAGATCGGACCGAAGGCGGCGCCGTTCAGATCACCGAGCGCCGACAGGAACTGATATGCCGCCATGAAAAACGGTATCTGCAGCAGCAGAGAGGTCGAGCCCTTCAGCGACGAGGTCGGCTTATAACCGTTCTGCCTGTAATATGTCTGCAGGATCATCATCTTTTCGTCGCCCTTGAAGACCTTTTTTATGTGATCTACACCTCGGGAAAGCGCCTGTTCGGTATTGCGCGCCTCCTCCTGCATCGCGTCGGCGCGGCGGTACAGCGGCAGCACGAGGATATTCACGGTAAGGCTCATAAAAATGATGCAGATACCGGGCTCCTCGACGAAAATGCTTATCAGTCCGTATATCACCTCAAACAGAAGCTTCAGGGGTCCTATGAGAAGTGTGCCGAGTATATCGAAAAATGACATTTCACTTCACCTCCCCTGTGCCAGAAAGCTCTTCGATCTTTGCCTTCAGATAGGCGCAGACATTCACGGCGCCCTTTCCCTGCTCGCACCAGGTCTCCGCCTTTACCGCATGACGGTTCATCGCGTAGGCGGGATCGTTTATACACTCGTTTATCAACGAACGCAGCTCTCCCATATTTTCCTCGGTGAGCTCGCGTCCGATACGCGGCAGCGCTCCGACGGTCCAGAGCGGCTTTTCCAGCCACCAGGCATCGTAAGGTCCGAGATCGAAATCCGGATCGGTATATATCACGGGCTTGTCATAAATCAGAGCGAATTCAAAAATAACGCCGGAAAAATCGGAGATCATTATGTCGGAACGGTTCAGCACATCGAAATTGTCCCTGTCACGATTCCATTCGAGCTGCTCCGACTCGGGATAATCATGCTGCAGCTTTTCCATCAGTTCCTTTTCCGAGGTAAAGGACTGCGGATGAGGGCGCACGATGATATGATATCCGGTCTTCAAAAGCTCATCTATGATACGGCCGCCGTATACTCCGAACAGCGCACTGCTGCCCCACGAGGGCGCGAGCAGCACCGTCAGCGTATGCTCCGGCACGGGATCGGCTGTTTTCAGTCTCTCCTCCATCACATCCATGTACGGGAGACCCACGAGCCTGAGTTCCTTTTCGGGCAGTCCCCTTAATTCTTCAAGCGCTCTGATATCGTCCGCCTGATACTGTCCCGAAAGCAGGATCGCGTCATAATAATCGAGACCGAACATACGATAAAGCGTGATATCATTGGGAGCATGCGCGATATGCACATAATAGCGCACACCCTTTGAGCGCTTCCACTGGTATACATCGAGACCGGGAGTGGTGGAAAGGACGACGGTAGCCTGAAGGAAATTCAGCTTTGAAAAGAGTTTGTTTTCATTTTCTATACATTCCGCCTTCAGATGTGTGAGGCCGCAGGAAAGAGCGGGGTCATCGGGCGAAGGGGTGAAATAGAGCATCTCCACACCGCAGGCATCGAGCTCGCGGCAGATGGGCTCAAAGGTGGCCCAGTAGCGCCTGTTGTCTGAAAAGATCACAAGAGGGGCCTCCGCCGACGCGGCCTTTTCCCCGCCCCCCCCGCGCCTGGAGCGCAGCTTTATGAAAAGCAACCTGAGTGAATATATCAACGCTCCC
>JAZRWL010000236.1:0-3982 GCA_045599685.1 Lachnospiraceae bacterium | reverse complement strand
ATCCCGCGGATACAGGACGAGCCCCTATCCCGCTATGCCGATATACCGTTATCTGAAGGAACGCGGGGCCCGCTTCATACTCTCCGGCGACAGTCACAGCGCAGATGCGCTATGCTATCAGTTCGCGAAGTGGGGAGAGGTATACGGTCTGCGGGACGCGGACCGGGATTATGTCAGTGGTAAGCTGTAATTGCGCGATCATGAAAAAGTCAGGTATGATTCGGTAAAACGTGCTTGACTTTTAACATTCCCGCAAGAGCGGTTTTGACCTTTTTATCGATGTGTATTAATATAGCCGTGGAGGAAGTTTCACGGCTGTTTTTATCAATAAGACAGGGCCGTTGAGGCGCATGATGATATGAAACCCGAATTTCAGAAATATGTTGATGATAATCCCGCATTAAAGGCGGTAGCTGCAGGCCGTCCGATACTCTGGATTAATGACCGCACCCCGTGGACCGAGGATGCGGGCTGTACGGTCACAAAGGAAATGATAACCGATGCCGAAAAGCGCCTGCAGAGATTCGCACCCTTTATCGCAAGGGCTTTCCCCGTGGTCCCGGACGGAATCATTGAGTCGCCTCTGCGTGAGATCTCTCTGATGCGGGAATATCTCGCGGAAAACGGCGCGTTCGACGAAGGCAGGCTTTTGATAAAGCTCGACAGCGATCTGCCTATCACAGGTTCCGTGAAGGCTCGCGGCGGTATATATGAGGTCCTGAAGCACGCGGAGGATCTCGCTGTCGGAGCGGGACTCCTTTCACCCGAGGATGATTATTCCATCCTTTGCGAGCCGCGTTTCAGAGATTTTTTCGGAAAATATGCCGTGCAGGTGGGCTCGACGGGCAATCTGGGCCTGAGCATCGGGATAATGAGCGCAAAGCTCGGTTTCCGCGTGACGGTGCACATGTCGCACGATGCGCGTCAGTGGAAAAAGGACAAGCTCCGCGAGAACGGCGTGAATGTCATAGAATATATGTCGGACTACGGAAAGGCCGTGGAGGAGGGACGGAAGAGCTCCGCTGCCGATCCCATGAGCTATTTCGTAGATGATGAAAATTCGATAGATCTTTTCCTGGGATATGCCGTGGCGGCGGGAAGACTGAAAAGACAGTTGGATGATGCCGGGATCGTGATCGACGCGGCGCATCCGCTCTTCATTTACATCCCCTGCGGTGTCGGAGGGGCGCCGGGAGGCATATGCTGCGGTATAAAGCATATCTTCGGTGATGCTGCGCATGTCTTCTTCTGCGAGCCGACAGAGTGCTGCAGTATGCTGATCGGGCTCGTCACGGGTCTGAATGACGCAGTCTGTGTGCAGGATCTCGGGCTCAGCGGACGGACGGAGGCCGACGGACTGGCCTGCGCGAGACCATCCGCTCTGGCGGGACGTATCGTTGGCCCTATGGTGGCGGGAATCGCCACGGTCTCGGATGAGAGTCTGTATCCTCTGATGAAGGAGCTTTGCGGACGCGAAAAGCTCTTTATCGAGCCCTCCTCCTGCGCCTGCTTCGCGGGCTTGTACCAGAAGGACGGATTGTCGGCTTACTGCCGCGAAAAAGGACTCGAAGGCAGCATGAAGGATGCCGTACATATAGTCTGGGCTACGGGCGGAGGACTCGTGCCCGAGGACGAGAGAAGAAGATATTTTAATATGTGACTCCGGTATGAAGAATTACAGGCTGACGATACAATATGACGGCACACGCTACAGCGGCTGGCAGGTGCAGGGAAATACCGCGAATACAATCCAGGGGAAGCTCGTAGCTGTGCTTTCTGCTCTGGACGGGAGCACCGTGGAGGTGCAGGGTGCGGGACGCACCGACGCGGGCGTGCATGCCGCGGGTCAGGTCGCGAGCGTAAAGCTCAGGTCTGAGCCTTCACCGGAGGAGCTGATCAGGTACTGCAGCCGGTATCTGCCGCATGATATCGCCGTGACCGGAGCCTGCGAAGCCGGACCTCGTTTTCACGCGAGACTGAATGCCGTGAAAAAATGTTACGTCTACCGCATCAGGACCACGGTGATCCCGGATGTCTTCGGCGGGCGCTTCAGGTGCACATATTCGGAGCCGCTCGATATCGCGGCGATGCGCGAGGCGGCGGCTTGTCTTACGGGAGAGCACGATTTCCGTTCCTTCTGCGGGCTGAAGAACTTCAAAAAGTCCGCGGTACGGACGGTTTTTGATATCAGGCTCACGGAGAGCCCCGACGGGCTCGATATATCGTTTGTCGGTGACGGCTTCCTCAATCAGATGGTCAGGATACTGACCGGCACGCTGATCGAGGTCGGAGCCGGAAAGCGGGAGCCTGAGAGCATGAAGGCCGTACTGGCGGCAAAAGACCGCGCAGCTGCAGGCCCTGCCATGCCGCCACACGGTCTTTGTCTGGAATATGTCGAATATTAGCGGGCCTTATTTGTCCTTGCCTCCGAACAATCCCGTAATACCGCCCAGAATATCGCCGGAGGCCTTGCCGCCGGTCACTTTTTTTAAGATCTCGCCTGCTTTTTCGGCATCGATGTCGATACCGAGACTTTTTGCGGTCGCGAAAACGTCGTCAATGGATTTTACGTTCTTGAATTTTTCCATCAGATCATCGGGAATGATACTCATATTTTGCTCCTGAATGAAGATTCTGCATATCGCAGTGCTCTTATTTTAGCACAGATTACCGTTTTTGCAAAGCCATATATCGGACGATGACGGTACGATATAATCGATTTTCATCAGCCTTCCGATGGAGGTATGTGCCGCGGGATACGGCCGGTGTTTCTTTCGGCAGATTCCGGCATGGAGTGCAGATTTATTACAATAACTGTGCAGGTATTCGGAAAAAGAGCGATAACTTGCCGCATTGTGCGCGGAAAATATTGACGCGACGACGTTGATTTAATATAATAAAAAAGCTAAAGTACCGGAGAATGAGAGGATATTTAATGGGCAATTTTTGGTGGGTAATCATCATCACGGCCATCGCGGGTGTGATAGGAACCGGTCTCGGCGGCCTTGTCGGCGCGATCTTACGCAGAGATTCTGAACATATGGTAAGTCTATTTCTTGCCTTCGCAGGCGGCGTCATGATGGCTGTTGTCTGCTTTGATCTTATCCCCGAGGCCTTCCGTCCCGAGGGAGCGGAGAGCGATATGCCGCTCGTGCCGGTACTTTTCGGTATTTTGCTGGGCTACAGCGTCATCTACCTTTTGAATTATATCATAGACCGCAGAACGAATCCCGAAATAAAGCATATCGACAAGGATCATCCTCTTACGGCTGACGATCTGGATGAGCTGATCCACGCGGATCATTTTCAGAAGCACGCTGATTCCGGTACAAAATATGAGCTTTTCATAGCGGGTATAGTGATGGCGAGTGCGATCGCGCTCCACAATATGCCCGAAGGCATGGTCATCGGCGCTTCCTACGCCGGAGACTCGGGTACGATCACCGGCGGCGCGGGCTTCATTATCGCCGTCGTAATCGGACTTCACAATATCCCCGAGGGAATGTCGGTATCCGTACCTCTTATCAGCGGAGGCATGGGAAAATGGAAGGCGGTCGGTGTGACCGCGCTTTCCGGCGCGCCTACGGTCATCGGCGCCGCCCTCGGCTATTCGCTCGGACTCATCAGTCCGCTCTGGCTCAGTCTTTCGCTCAGCTTCGCGAGCGGCGCCATGCTCTATGTCGTATTCGGCGAGCTTTTGCCCGAGGCCTTTCTCATGTGGAAGTCAAAGGCTCCCGCTTTTCTGACGCTGTTCGGCGTACTCGTGGGAGTAGTGCTCGTAAAGGTCTGATGTTCATATGGCATATCTGAGGGAACTGGTGCTGCCGTCAGAAAACGATGAGATCGACTTTATCACGGATATCAGGCGTACCTGTTACCCGACCTTTTATCCATTCAAGATCTTTCCCGAAAAGGGTCTGCGCAGGCTGACCTTTTCTTCAGTTACCCTTCTTAGCGGCGGGAACGGCTCCGGAAAATCCAC
>JAZRWL010000235.1:0-2701 GCA_045599685.1 Lachnospiraceae bacterium | reverse complement strand
CACGATCATGATGCTGCTGGTGAGCAGGTTTTCGGGACCGTGGTGCGCCAGCTCGCTGATCTCGAACAGATCGCTGGTCATGCGGCTCATGATGCGGCCGGTCTCGTGCTCGTCAAAGAACGAGAAGGGCAGCTTTTCGAGGTGGGCAAACATATCGCGGCGCATCTGGGCCTGCATATAGGTACCGATGATATGTCCGTAGTACTGCACGAAATAGCGCAGCAGCATGCGGAGGACATAGAGCACCAGCACCGCGATGCCGGCGATTACGATGGACGAATACAGCTTGTTGGGGATGTAGTCGTTCAGCATGCGCCTGGTCACGATGGGATAGATCATACCGATGAGCGAGATCAGAAGCGACGCGATCATATCCGCGGCAAACAGCTTCTTGTGGGGCTTGTAGTAGGCGACGAAACGTTTCAGCATGGGTCGTTTTCTCCTTTTTTGTCAGGATCGGGAACCGGGGAAGCCGCCTCCCTGCAGCGCACATAGGCTGCCTCGGAACAGCCGCGGAACGGGCCGTCACAGGGCTTGCGCTCCATGCGCGTGAGACCGGCGATCTCCTCCACCGCCGCCTCCAGAGTTTCACGGGAGAGGCGGTAATGGGTGTAATAGCCGAATTTGACTCCGTAGACCAGCCCCGCTTCGCGCAGGATCTTCAGGTGCTGCGATACGGCGGATTCCGAAAGCTCGCACTGCCGGGCGAGCGCGCCCACACAGTAGGCATGCTCCGCCATCAGCGTGAGCAGACGGTAGCGCACCGGGTCGCCGAGCGCCTTCAGGACCTTGTCATCCATAGGCCTCCTCCTTTCTCTTTTGACAGCCCGTATAGTATAACCCCGCGAACGAAATTAGACAATTCTAAAACAGTTGCGCGTTCGTTAAATTAGAAACACGCTTCCCGGGGGAACGGGAAACGGATGGAAATGCCTGCCGTGCGATGACGGGGCCGTGCTCGATATGGAGCAACCGGGAGGTATGTCTGCGTTGCAGAAAATAGCTTATTTAATTTTATTGCCGCTAACGGCAATAAAATTAAATGGAGAAGTTGACGTCCTGCATATCGGGAGTTATAATGCATTTAAATAAAATGCCGTTTTGGACAGAAAATTAAACGGGTGGGTGGAAAGATGGAAATAAAGCGTGATGAATATTTGAACCGGCTGATCGTCCGCAAACATAATGGTTTCATAAAAGTGATCACGGGGATCCGCAGGAGCGGGAAATCCTACCTTCTCAACGAACTGTTTTACGATCATCTCAAAGAGGAGGGTGTCAGCGAAAACCATATTATCAAATTCGCGTTTGATGCAGCTGATGATCTTATCAGGATCGGGGAAGACCCGATCATACTGGATGGCGAAAAGGAAGCCCGCAAGGTCGACCCGACGCAATTTATCAACTGGCTCATGCCGCAGATCACCGACAATGAAATGTACTACATTCTGCTGGACGAGGTGCAGAAGCTCGGTGCATTTGAGTCCGTGCTGAACGGATTTCTGCGCAAAAAGAACATGGATGTATTTGTGACCGGAAGCAATTCGAGATTCCTTTCAAAAGACATCATTACCGAGTTTGAAGGCAGGGGCGACGAGGTCCATATTCAACCACTTTCGTTTTCGGAATTCTATGCCTTCAGGGGTGGTGACAAAAGTGAAGCATATGATGAATATTCTGTCTATGGCGGGCTTCCCGCGGTTGCCCTGATGTCTACGGAAGAGCAGAAAACCACGTATCTGATCTCTCAAATGCAGAATTTGTATCTGAAGGATATCATAAAGCGTTACAATCTCGCGGATGATGCCCGGATCGGTGAAGTGCTGGATGTTATCGCTTCCGGAATATCCTCTCTGATAAACCCGAGCAAGATCGCGGATACTTTTGCTTCTGTTATGCATGTAAAGATCAGTGATTTTACGGTCGACAAATATATCGGCCACATGGAAGATGCCTTTATGCTTTCACGTGTAAAACGGTATAACATTAAGGGCAGGAAATATATCGGTACTCCGTATAAGATCTACTTTGAAGATATCGGTCTTCGCAACGCGCGTTTGCGTTTCCGGCAGATCGAGGGCACTCATATTATGGAGAACATTATCTATAATGAGCTTCGTTACAGAGGCTATCAGGTGGATGTGGGTGTTGCGGAAACGAGGGAGAAGAATGGCGAGGGCAAGGAGATCCGCAATCAGCGGGAGATAGATTTCATTGCTACGCTCGGCAGCAAAAAGTATTATATACAGTCGGCTTATGCTATTCCCGATGAGGAGAAATACGAACAGGAAACGATCTCATTCGATAAAACAGGGGACTCGTTCAGGAAGATCATCATTGTGGAAAAAAGCATGAAGCCCCGCCGTGACGAAAAAGGATATGTAATGATGGGTGTGAAAGAATTCCTGCTCAATAAAGACAGTCTGGACGCGTAAAGAGCCGATCGGCAGAAGGATCCGGGTGCGAAGCGGGATCAGATGATCATATAAAGGGGGCTGTGAAAAAACAGCCAGGAAAAAAGGAGAGGATTTGAGATCTTTACGGATCTCAAATCCTCCTTTTGAGTTATAATTAGCTTGAAAATGAAAACCATAACTCAAACACATTATACACCGAAGCAGGGGCATATGCCAGTATATCTGACAGATTTTCTGCCGATTACAGATCCGGTCATAGCATTCGACCGATTCATGGAGGGAAT
>JAZRWL010000234.1:0-2427 GCA_045599685.1 Lachnospiraceae bacterium | reverse complement strand
ACCGCTTGGCCTCCGACTTCGACGATAGAAAAGGTGGGGCGTCTCGATGATTTCACACCGTATTTCGAAATAAATATCAAAGTCATGCGTGACAGGATAGGCGCAGCGCTCGATCTCGTACGTGAGGTTATATACCGCACGGATTTTTCCGACAAAAAGCATCTTGCGGACCTCATAAGACAGAACAGGGTCAGGCTCGAACAGCAGCTCGCCTCGTCCGGTACGGGTACCGCCACCGCGAGAGCACTGTCATATATCTCGAGCCTCTCGTGGTATTCCGAGCAGCTGGACGGTATGGATCAGCTCGGGATGCTGAATGCTTTTGATTGCGGTGACGAGGCGATGGACAGCCTGATAAAGGCACTCGATCGTCTGAAGGAACAGATCTTCGATGATTCGCGCCTGATCATAAGCGTAACTGACGATGCGGAAGGCTTTGCCGTCGTAAAAAATGAAATCGAAGCGCGTTTTGAGACGACAGAGCATCTTGACCCCATACCGATGGAGCTCCCTGAGCCTGTCGTGCTGAATGAGGGTATCAAGACCCCCGGTCAGGTCAATTATGACGCACAGGTCGGTAATTTCAAGGCTGCCGGATACAGCTTCTCTGGAGGGATGCAGGTCTTAAGGGCCATACTCTCACGAGATTTTCTATGGAATGAACTGCGCGTGAAGGGCGGCGCCTACGGCATGTTCTGCTCCTTCATCAGAGACGGCAGGGTCTATCTCGGCTCGTACAGGGATCCTCATATAAAAGAGACCTATGAGGTCTACAAAAAAGCTGTCGCTTACCTGCGGGATTTTGACGCTGACGAGAGGGAAATGACCGACGATATCATCGGTGTTATCGGCACCTTTGACAGGCCGCTCAGCCCTTCGCTCTGGGGCAGCTCCTCCTTCAGTGCATGGATGGCCGGTCTTACGAATGAAATGCTGATGCAGACGAGAGAAGAGATTCTGGCGGTGACGCCTGAGCTTATCAGGTCTTATGCGCCTATGCTGGAATCTGTCATAGCTCAGAATGTGATCTGTACGCTCGGAAGCGAGGCCGCGATCGAGGCTGAAAAGGATATCTTTGATAATGTCAGGAGTCTGTTTTAATGGAAGAAGCGAGTAAAAAATCCGGTATGGTCGCGATAATCGGCAGGCCGAATGTCGGAAAATCGACACTCATGAACCGCCTCATCGGGCAGAAGGTGGCTATCACCTCGGACAAACCGCAGACTACAAGAAACCGTATCCGTACGGTCTATACGGACGAACGAGGGCAGATTGTTTTCGTGGATACGCCCGGTATGCATCACGCGCGTACGAAGCTCGGCGATTACATGGTAAAGTCGGCCGAGGGTGCGATAGGCGATGTGGACGCGGTGATCTATATAGTCGAGCCCTCTTCCTTTATCGGAGAATTCGAGGAGACCATCCTGAACAGGCTGAAAACGGTAAAGGTTCCCGTGATCCTTGTGATAAACAAGTGCGATACGAAGAAAAAAGAGGAGCTCCTTCCTGTCATAGCAAAATACAGCGGTAAAATGGATTTCGCCGAGATAATCCCCGTGTCGGCTCTTAAAGGAGACGGCGTGGATGATCTCATGGATACGCTTTACGGCTATATGCCCGAAGGTCCAATGCTCTATGATGAGGATACAGTGACGGACCAGCCGATGCGCCAGATAGCAGCGGAGCTGATACGCGAGCAGACGCTGCGCCAGCTTTCGGATGAGATACCTCACGGGATAGCTGTCGTGATCGACAAAATGACTGAGCGCGAGGACGGTATGTTCGATATCGACGCGACCGTAATCTGCGAGAGGGAGTCTCATAAGCGTATCATTATCGGAAAAAACGGCTCGATGTTAAAAAAGATCGGCACCGCAGCCCGTCTGGAAATAGAAAAGATGACGGAGACGAAGGTCTTTCTGCGTCTCTGGGTAAAAATACGCAAGGAATGGCGCAACAGCGACATCCTGTTAAAGAATTACGGATACAAAGACGATGACAGATGACCGAGTAACTCTGACAGGAATGGTGGTCAGTGAAGCACCTGCCGGTGAGGCTGACAGAAGGGTGGTACTGCTCACGAAGGAACGCGGAAGGCTCACTGCCTTTGCCAGAGGTGCGAGGCGTCCGGGCAGCCAGCTCATGGCCTCCACGAGACCCTATGCCTTCGGAAAAATAACGCTCATAGAAAAACGCAATTCCTACGGAGTGCTGTCTTTCGAGGTCTCGAATTATTTTGAAAAGCTGTGCTCAGATCTCGAGAATGCCTGTTACAGCGCGTATTTTTCCGAGTTTGCCGAGTATTACGCGAAAGAAGGACTCGAGGCAGGCAGTATCCTGAAGCTTCTCTATCTGTCCTTTCTCGCGCTGCAGAAGGGTTCCATACCGAAAGAACTCGTCAGAGCGGTTTTCGAGCTGAAGCTGATG
>JAZRWL010000233.1:0-4233 GCA_045599685.1 Lachnospiraceae bacterium | reverse complement strand
ATACGATCCCTCCTCATGTTTTGTCGGAATAATGATACCCCGAAGCCGTCAGTTTGAAAAGCAACCCGCTGTTTCCCGGTAAGAGTCAAACGCCCTTTCGTGTATATCTTCCCACTGCCGGTTCTCACACCAGTATGCCTTCATCTCAGTGACGTCGAAAACCATCGATACTACGGTATGGCAGACCTCCTGCGAGACCTTTTTCAATATCCTGAAACAGTCTTTCACATCAAAATCATCCTTCGCCGCTTCGAGCATTTCCCTCGCCGTATTATATCTGTCAAGCCCCATCCACGGGTGCCTTTCCGAATCCCCCTTGAACGGAGAAAAATTCGTCAGCACCTGATATAATGGCTTCTCATAATACCTGCAGCCCTGCCCGGGAACGATATGCAGCACATTGCCGTCCCTGTCTGACAGCGAAGACATGAACGTGACTCCCGGGACGCTGTATACCGTCTCTTTTTCCGCGAGCTCTTTTATCTCAGGGAGCGTCCTCTTTTCCGTCAGGAGATCGATATCGAGCATGATGATATTCAGGCCCCCTTCTGCGGGATCGCTCCTGTTATCAAACGGCCAGCAGGTCGGCATACCGACGAAATCGCCGCGGCTGTTCGCGCCGAAAAGCGGGAGCCACCCTTCTTTCGCGTCGTTTATCTCGATATATACTCCCGCGTCGGTCTCTCTCACCCGGTATTCCATATCGAGGATGTCGAGATTCCAGCCGACGATGGTCTTTTTTCTGTTTGAAATGATGCTGGTACACATTTTCGGGAGTCACCTCTCTTTCACCTTTGTGTTTTAGATATGCCATTTCCTCACGGTCAATGTGGGAGCAATACCGGCAGGTCCGCAGTTTACGGACAATATGTTTTGCTTATTTATTATATCACCGCTCATTTTTACAGACAAATCAATCCGTTTTTGGTTACTGCCCCAGACGGTGCATACCGGGCAGACATTAATGCAATAACGCTTGAAAACATCCCGATATTCGGATAAAGTAATATGGCTGTATATAGCCGGGTCATGTGTCGGAGAACCAAACGTCGTGAACTCATGTTCTTTCCATCCGGACGTATACTTTTACTGAGGAGATCTGAAAGGAAAACCTGATCGATATGAAAAAGAAAGCTGCTCTGCTTATTGTTTTTTCCATGCTTATTGTCTCTCTCGCCGCCTGCGGCAGCGCCTCTGTGAAAAAGAAGGCCGTCGTAGAGGGCTCGATCTTCGGCGGTCAAAGCGAAGACAGGATCAGCACGGAAGTCTCCTTTGACCCGGATTGGATCACGACGGAAAAGAACACGGAATATAATCCTGAGCTGGCACAGTTCTGCGCTCTCTTCTGTTCGGACAGCTATTTCCGTCAGAAGGATCTTGAAAAGGGCCGCCAGAACCGGGTCCTCTTTGAAGATAACGCAGATGCGGAATATTCGATGACCGATTTTCTGAACGCTTTCGGCTTCACCGAAGCGGAGCATTACGAATCCTATCTTGCTTCGGAGGATCCCACCGACAGCAATGACAGTGTTACCCTGAATATCGGACATCAGACCGTGAATGGAGAATACGACGTTTATGCCGTCGTCATCCGCGGATGCTTCTCATGGCAGGAATGGTGCAGCGCCTTTGATCCCGGATGCACAGAGACGGCGTACGAGGAGCTGACCGGATCTCATCCGGAATGGACCCACAGGGATTACCACAAGGGTGTCGATATCGCCGCAGGTCGTGCCCTCACGTTTATCGATAGTTTCATGGCCGAACACAATGACGAAAAGCTGCCTGACTGCATCCTCGTTACAGGACATTCCAGAGGCGGCTCGATCGCCAACATTCTCGGAGCGCATTTTGAGAAGGATGACGAAGTACGGTCTTATACCTACACATTCAATACGATGCCCTCCGCATGCGTGGATGACGCCGACAGCTATCGTACCGTTTTCAACATCTTTGACGGGAACGACTTTTTCACCGATCCCTTACCGTTTGAGAACAACTGCTTCCGCAGATACGGCACCGATGTGACGATCTCAGCGGCAGACGCCGATGCATACAGATCGGCTCTCGCCGAGCTGAAGGGACGCAGCGACTACGTCTCCGTTTCGACGGACGCCGCTGCCGAATACCGCACGCTCTTTGCGGAGTGCTTCCCGGATCGCGGGATGCTGTGTGATACATATACAGTCCGGCGTGTCTGCGACGATGAAGAAAGCGCAGTAACCGCCCGTGAGGAATACTGCACACTGATCGGCTCCGAAGCAGGACTCGGCCTTGAGGATCTCTGCCCGGTGAGTGATATCGTGAAGGGGACAGACGGAAAGTACACCCTGACCTTGGAATACAACGGTCTTGCCTTGCTTCGTTCCTACGCCAAGATCCTCGCCTACGGCTCGGCTGCCTGTGATGCTTTCCAAAATCTTTTTGCCGAAGATGAGGCCGCCTGCCGGATCGCAGCGCTGCTCACAGAAAATGCCGCCGGAATCAACGGCGGGCATCTCCTCGCAAACAGTTATGTGATCGCCGGCATGGAAAAATAAGTCTGCCAGTCACACCGGTGTTCCGACCTCGATCAGATTTCCGTCCGGATCGTAAAAACGCACGACCCTCTGTCCCCAGCTGTGCGTCATCAGTTTATTGACATATTCGGTTTCCGGATACAGGGCCTCCAGCTTTTCGATGAAGCCTTCTATATCCGGCTCTTCGAAATACAACTCGCCGGAATTATTGCGCGGAACGATGTCCCTGCGTAAAAACTCCTTCCAGTAGGACTCAGCCTGCAGCACGAGTCCCTCCGTAAGTATCATGTTTCCGTCATTGTCGAGGATCATTTCCAGCCCGAACAGGTCATGGTAAAATTTCCGCGATCTGTCTATGTCTTTTACTACGATCAGTACATTTTTGAATTTCATGTTTTTTCTTTCTTCAATTATCCTCTTTTGAAAGAAGCGTCACCATCTCTGTATTTCTCGTCCTCGGGAACATATCTACCGTTTTCGCTCTCTCGATGCGGTATCCGGCGGCGCGGAGCGGTTCCAGATCGCGTGCAAGCGAAGAAGGCTTGCAGCTCACGTATACGATATGCTCCACACCGTACGAAATGATCTGTTTAAGCGCCTTCAGCTGGACGCCCTCGCGCGGAGGGTCGAGAATGATCATGTCCGGACGGGCTTCAAGCTCTGAAAGCACCTTGAACACATCTCCCGCGATGAAGCGGCAGTTCGTAAGACCGTTCGCGGCGGCGTTCTCCACGGCGGCGGCGACAGCCTCCTCCACTATCTCGATACCGGTGACCTCGCTGGCAACCGGAGCGAGCAGCTGCGCTATCGTACCCGTGCCGCTGTACAGATCGAAAACACGCGCACCCGCGACATTTCCCACGTAATCACGCACGACGCCGTACAGCTTCTCCGCTCCGAGGGAATTCGTCTGGAAAAAGGAAAAGGGCGTGATCTTAAAACTCAGGCCGAGGATCTCTTCATAAAAATAATCTCTGCCCCACAGAAGCTCCAGCCTCTCTGCCTGTACCTTGTCGGCGGGCAGATCATTCACCGCGTGTAATATGCTGACGATGCTGCCCTTCAGCTGCAGCTCCTTAAGACCCTCGGCGAAATCAGCCTCAGGCTCATAACCGGAGGCCGTCACCAGCATGATCAGTATCTGGCCCGTCTTCGCGGCTTCGCGTATCAGCACATGCCGCAGGACGCCGTCACAGCGCTTTTTGTGCCAGTACGATACGCCCCTCTCCCTGAAATATCCGAGGATGTACTGCAGGATGACGTCAAAATCATCCGGAGCGATGAGACAGCCGTCTACTGTTACTATATCGTAAAAGCTTCCTCTGCGATGCAGGCCGAGCGCCAGCGGCCCATCCTTATACTCATCGCCGAAGGTATATTCCATCTTGTTGCGGTAACCGTCGATGCGGGGGCTCGGCTCGATGCCATCCCAAATGGTCGTCCCGTCAAAAAACGGCTCGATCAGCGTTCTTACCGAAGCCTCCTTTTGCGCGAGCTCTTCCTTGTATGCCTTATCTCTGTATGTACAGCCTCCGCACAGCCCGAACTGCGGGCAGTCCGCCGGGATCCTTACTGCTTTCATTTTTTCTCCTTTGTCCGTGATATCTTTGATCCGCAAAGCATCTTTATTATACCACCGTTTCCCGCCCGTCCTCAAGTCATCCTCGTTTTCGGGACTGTTGTCGCATTTTTCTTGTAAATCTTTTTCAAATAT
>JAZRWL010000232.1:0-2654 GCA_045599685.1 Lachnospiraceae bacterium | reverse complement strand
GGACGGCGTTGTTCGTTTCGAGAGAAAGGGCAGAGACAAGAAGCAGGTTTCTGTATATCCCAAGACGATCACCGAGTAAACACAAAGCCGGCGCAGAAGCGCCGGCATTCTTATTATAGAGCAGAACTCATCTGATTTCGGAGGATAAATGTTCGCAGACAGAGCAAAAATCATAATCAGATCCGGAAACGGCGGTGACGGTCATATCAGCTTCCGCAGAGAAAAATTCGTACCGGACGGCGGGCCTGACGGCGGCGACGGAGGAAAGGGCGGTGACGTAATTTTCGTTATCGACAAGGGTATCAATACTCTTGCCGCTTTTCGCCACCGCAGGAAATACAGCGCCGAAGACGGAGAAGAAGGCGGGAACCACCGCAGACACGGCAAGTCCGGAGCCGATATCATTATCGAAGTCCCTGAAGGTACCGTCGTCAAGGACGCCGAGAGCGGAATGGTAATAACCGATATGTCCGGGGACAATACCCGTGAGATCATCCTGAAGGGCGGAAACGGCGGCCTCGGCAATATGCATTATGCGACTGCGACGATGCAGGCTCCGAAGTACGCAAAACCCGGCAAGCCCGGTATTGAGCTCGAAGTACAGCTTGAACTGAAGACCATCGCCGACGTCGGCCTCGTAGGCTATCCGAATGTAGGAAAATCGACCTTCCTTTCACGTGTCACGAAAGCTGAGCCGAAGATCGCGAATTATCATTTCACTACGCTTCAGCCGAATCTCGGCGTAGTCGATATGGAGGGTATTGACAGCTTCGTGATCGCGGATATCCCCGGCCTTATCGACGGAGCCTCCGAAGGTGTCGGGCTCGGACTCGATTTTCTCCGTCATATCGAACGCACGAGGCTTTTGATACATCTTGTTGATATATCCGGAATAGAGGGCAGATCCGCAGCAGAGGACTTCGTAAACATCAATCATGAGCTTGCTCAGTATGATGAAAGTCTTCCGAAGCTACCTCAGATCGTAGCTGCGAATAAGTGTGATCTTATCGATGAGGAAGAGCTCGCAGCAAAGCTCGATGAGCTGAAGGCTGTCACCGATCCGCTCGGGATAAAGGTCTATACCATATCCGCCGCCACTGGACGCGGGCTTCGTGAGCTCCTGCTCGAGGTCTCGCGGATGAGGAGCCTGCTTCCCGAAAAGACAGTCACTTTTGAGAAGGAATATGTGATCCCCGGTGCAACGCCGGACGAAGCCTATGATATCACCCGTGACAGCAACGGAGTCTTCGTAGTGGAAGGCCCTCTTATCGAAAAAATGCTCGGATATACCAACCTCGAATCCGAAAAGGGCTTTGCGTTCTTCCAAAAATTTCT
Source organism: Lachnospiraceae bacterium (assembly GCA_045599685.1). Classification (GTDB taxonomy): domain Bacteria; phylum Bacillota; class Clostridia; order Lachnospirales; family Lachnospiraceae; genus UBA3774. Next base: position 1,319 of record JAZRWL010000232.1, on the reverse strand, counting down.
CGATGAACGCGGTATCATCGACGAGCTTCGTGCACGCGGGATAGCTGAGGGTGACACGGTCCGCCTGTACGGACATGAATTCGAATTCTATAATTGATTTAGGAGCAATATGACAAGCAAACAGAGAAGTCATCTTATGAGCCTCGCTCAGTCGATCGTCCCGGTCGTAAACGTCGGCAAATTCGGCCTTACTCCCGAGATATGCATCTCCGCCGATGAAGCGCTGGCAAAACGCGAGCTGATAAAGGTCAATATCCTGAACAACTGCCTCGACGAGCATCATGAGCTCGCCCAGACACTCGCTGAGCGTACACATTCCACACTCGTCCAGCTCATTGGCAATAAGATCGTCCTTTTCAGACCTGCCGCAGAAGAAAAGAACAGAAAGATCAGACCCTGAGATGAGAAAAGGAATCCTGGGCGGTACCTTTGACCCGATACATAACGCTCATATATCTATCGCACGAATCGCAGCAGAACGCTTCGGTCTCGACGAGGTGCTTTTTATCACTGCGGGCGATCCTTATTTCAAGAGCGGAAGCAGGGCCGTCACCCCCGGCGTCCTCCGTCATGAAATGGTAAACGCCGCCGTAGCAGACCTCGATTTCAATGCCTCCGCCTGCGATATCGAGGTGAGAAGAGAGGGCCCGAGCTATACGGCGGATACTCTTGAGGAGCTGCATAAGGCCGAACCCGAAACCGAATTGTATTTCATCACGGGAGCCGACACTCTCGACAAGATCCACAAATGGTACAGACCGGAGGTGGTCTTTGAAAAGGCTGTCATCCTCGCCGCGAACCGTGATGGTCAGATCCCCGCGGAAAAGCTCCACGAGCAGGCAGACTTCCTTCGCCGTGAATACGGCGCGCGCATAGAGATGCTTACCTGGGAAGGAAATGATCTTTCCTCCAGCGATTGCAGAAAAATGCTCGAAAACGGGATATATCCCGCAGAGATCCCCGACAGCGCACTGCATATAATAAGAGAGAACCGTCTTTATGATACGATAAGTGATCCCGATATAATAAAGGACCTGTCGGAGCTCATCAGGCCCGAGCGGATCCGTCATACGCAGGGCGTAGCAGAGACCGCATACAGACTCGCAAAGATACACGGCTGCTCCGCTGAAAAAGCAAAGCTCGCAGGTCTTCTCCACGACTGCGGAAAAGGAGAGGGCGACGCTCTCTCACATGCCGCTGCCGGTGCGAAGATAGCGAAGGAGCGCTTCGGAATAAAAGACGAAGAGATACTTAATGCCATCCGGCTTCATACGACCGGAGCTCCCGGTATGTCTCTGCTCGAAAAAATAATATATATT